>NZ_DATBQF010000060.1:0-9242 GCF_036560965.1 Methylosinus sp.
GCAGCCGCGCGAAAACATTCGCGGCGCCTCGGTCGGACATGCGCATGACCTTGCCGATGCTGAGAGATCGCGCGGCGGCGGACAGGAGGAAATGCCGAGCCATGGCGCCTTCGCCAGAGAGAACATAATAAGAACACTCTCAGCGAGCTCGCGACCGATGTCAAGCGACGGTGGGGGTTGCTACATAAGACCGCTTATTCCTTTAGGGTTGGTGGGGATTCGTTGTGGAAGCACGCGGCGGTTCGTGATTTTGCTTTCGACCAGGGCAAGAGCCGCCGGGAGGAGGCGCGTGTGTTTGGCCTGAGCTGTCTGGCCGATCTCGCGGTTGTCGATTTGGACGGCTTCTAACTGGCAAGGTAAGCATTCGCTGTCGCGCAACAGTCTCGCGCGCGCCGTATTCATCCATCGGCTCGGCGAAATCCGTGACTGCACATACGAAAGCCAACAGCATCGCGCGTCGGTCAATCTCACCGGCGATTATGTTTGGGCCGCCGAACAGGAGGTGTCGGAAAACAACGACGGAATAAGTCCGCTGCGCGCTCGTGACAGGGTTGGCCTTCACCAGGAGCAATCGACGCATCGGTGGCCGAGTGCCTCGCTCACGCGCTTTGCACCAGAGCCCGCTTCAACAGAATGCTAGGCGCTATTCACGCTCGGCGGTCGAATCAGCGCGCATGCGTCGGCCCATCGATCGTGGGACTGATTTGCGGAAAGCGCAATTTGAAGGTTGCTCCGCCGCCGTGCGTATCTTCCACCCATATTCGACCGCCCTGTCGATCCATCAGCTCTCTCGCGATTGCAAGACCGAGCCCAGTGCCCGGCGTCTGTTCGCTCTTGCGCCAGAATGGCTCGAAGACTTTGTCTTTGTCCTCCGCGGATATTCCCGCGCCGTGGTCGGCAATCTCGACGATGGCGTTTTCGTCGATACGAACCTGGACGGCGCCGCCGAGAGGTTCCGCACACAACGCATTATCGAGCAAATTCGCGATCACACATTCGATCGCGCGCTCGTTCCCGCGCACCAGAACAACTTTGTCGCCGCTATCCAATTCGATCCCTCTGCCTCCGATCGCGATGAGCGGCATATAGTCGGCGACGATCCTCCACACCGTTTCGACGAGGTCGACTTCCTGATCGACCGCCGCCTGATTTTCGGCGATGCGCGAAGCGATGAGCATTTGCTCGACGATGGATTGCAGATGGCTGACGTCGCGCAACAGATCCGTCTCGAATGTCGACTCCCTTGCGCTCTCGACGCGCGCGCGCATGATCGTGAGCGGCGTGCGCAGCTCGTGAGCCGCATTGGCGGTGAAGCGGCGCATGCGCGTCGTGCTGGCGTCGAGCCGACGCAAGGCGCCGTTGATCGAGTCGATCAAGGGCTTCACCTCGTTCGGGACATTCTCCGCCATGATCGCCTGACCGAGCGAATCGAGATCGATCCGCGCGGCCTTATCGGCAACGGCCTTCAGCGGCATCAAGCCGCGGCGAACGGAAGCCCAAGCGGCCGCCGCCGAGGCCGACACCATGCCGAGGAAGAATGTCGCGGGCCGGATCAGCTCGTCCTCGAGATAATAAACGAGGCTGCTCCACCGGAATTCATAGCCATAGACGACGATATACATCAGTCCGAACCTGGTCTTCCGCTTCTCCTTTATGCCGCGCAGGAAGGAGCGCGCGCCGTCGGCGACGCTGAATTCCATATAGCGCGTCGCGAGCGTCCCGCTTTCGTTCAGCGCCTTCACCAGCGCCGGCGACGAGCCGGGCAGATGACGGCCTTCCGGCGTCAGGACCGCATATTCGAAGGTCGGCGTCGCGCGCCGCAGCGCCAGCAAGGCCGGCGATGGCGCGATCACGATCGCGCCGGTCGCATCCTCGACGAGCGACTCCATCACGACGTCGCGCGCCTCGACATAGGCGAAATCCTGGAGCTCGAAATCGAAGACGAAGGCGGCGCCGATGGCGATGAGGACCTGCACCAATATCCATGTCGCCAGAAAGGCGAGCATTTGCGACAGCAGCAGCGAGACGACCAGCCTGTCGGTGAGCGAACGAAACTTCAGCACGTTCGACGCTTGGTGATGACATAGCCGACGCCGCGCGCGGAATGGATATCGACTCCGGCGTCGGCGTCGTCGAGCCGGCTGCGCAGGCGCGAGACCAGGATCGTGAGCGCATGCGGCTGAATCTCGTCGTCGATGCCGTAGATTTCCGACATCAGCTTCTGACGCTTCACGACGCGGCCCGAACGACGCATCAAGGCTTCGAGCAGGCATAATTCGCGTCGATGGAGCATCAGCGGTCGATCCCCGACGGCGACGCTCTGGGTCGAAAAATCGAAGGAGAGGGCGCCGACGACCACGGGCGGCGTTTCATCGCCCTCGCGGCGCCGCAGATTGGCGCGAATGCGCGCCATCAGCTCATCGAGATTGAACGGCTTGGTGAGATAATCGTCCGCGCCGGCGTCGAGACCTTCGATGCGCTGGTCGACCGCGTCGAGGGCGGTCAACATCAGCACGCGACTCGCCGGCTGACGCTTGCGGATGTGCGGCACCAGCGACAGGCCGTCGCCGTCCGGCAGCCGGCGATCGAGAAGAGTGACGGAATAGGGATAATCGTCCAATGCCCGCTCGGCGTCCCGGATCGAGGCGACGCGGTCGACGATGAATCCAGCGTGCTTCATCTGCTTGGCGATCTGCCCCGCGAGCTCCTCGTGATCCTC
This sequence comes from Methylosinus sp., assembly GCF_036560965.1. Lineage (NCBI taxonomy): Bacteria > Pseudomonadati > Pseudomonadota > Alphaproteobacteria > Hyphomicrobiales > Methylocystaceae > Methylosinus > Methylosinus sp. The sequence continues at coordinate 2,720 of NZ_DATBQF010000060.1, forward strand.
GACCAATAGAATTCGCATCGGCGCCGCTCCTCGCCGTGTCGGTGATTTGGCTTCCGCGGCCGACCGATCGGCGTCCGCGCTCCGACTATTCCGTCCGCTTACGATATGCGCAAGGCCGAGCTGTGGCAAAGCCGCCACAGGGCGCGGAAAATCGTGCGCTGCTCCATCAGGAAACATTCAGGAGACCGTCCCCATGCCAGCAAGAGGATGTGCGGCGGGGATATCATGGGCCATGACAAAAGAGCGGGCACATCGCGGATCGAGGGCGCAGGCGACGCTGGCGATAACGGCCATGTTGCTGTTTTTGCTGCACTCACTCTCCTCTGCTGTCGCCGCCTCCCGCCTCGGAACGGGCGAACCCGGTCATCGCGCCGGCGCCTCGGCCTCGCTCACGAAGGATCTCTGCGCGGCGCGAGGCGAGCCTCGCGGCCCGGCCGAGCGCCACGAGCTTCACGCCAAATGCTGCGCCATTTGTTGTCAGAGCCGGGACCAGGACGAGCTTCGTCTCATGGCTCCGTCGCGCGCCGATCATCGGAGCGTGCGGGCGCCCGTTTCCCCGGCGCGGATCGCGCATCTGGTGCGAGGGCCGCCCGAGGACAGCGCCCCGGGTCGACTCTCGCGGGCGCCGCGCGCGCCTCCTTTCGTCTCCTGACCCGGCCGAGACGGCCGGCGGGCTCTCGCAATCACCCCGATCTGGTTCGCGCGTGATCGCAGCATCACGCCAGGAGACGATATATGCCGCACGCGAATTATCTCCGCAGCGCCTCTTGTGCCGCGCTCGTCCTCGCTTCTCTCGCCGCGCGAGCGCAGGAAGCGCTTCCGACCATCGACATCGGCTCCGCGCCGCCTTCGGCGGCTGCAACGGCCTCCGGCAATCGCGAGCAGAAAACTGCGGCCAATGGATATGTCGTCCCCGATGCGACGACAGCCACGAGGACCGATGTCCCCATCCGGGAAACGCCGGCCGCCATCATCATCGTCCCCGAGCAGGCGATGCGAGACCAGCAGCTGACGCAGCTGAAGGATGCGCTGGAAAACGTGTCCGGCGTGCGCTCCAACAACAATGAGCTCGAGGGCTATAATTTCAAGATCAGAGGCTTTCAGAGCCTCGTCCTTTTCCGCAACGGTCTGGCGCTGGGCGATGCGAGCGCCTCGTCCTTCGACACCGCCAATATCGAGCGCATCGAGGTGCTGAAAGGCCCGGCCTCGGTTCTCTATGGCCGTATGGAGCCGGGCGGGCTCGTCAATTTCGTCACGAAGAAGCCCCTCGATCGCGAGCAATATCGCATCGAGCAGCAGGTCGGCTCCTACGACCATTACCGGACGCAATGGGATCTGACCGCGCCGATCGAAGAGGTTCCGGGCCTCGCCTATCGTTTCTCCGGCGCCTACCAGAATAATCGCTCCTTCCGCGCGTTTCAGCGCGGCGAAAGATTGCTCGTCGCTCCCGTCGTCACCTATCGGCCATCCGCATGGACGGAGTTCACGCTCGACACGCAATTCATGGAGAGCAGAGCGCAGAGCGACGCCGGCTCGCCCGTTTCCGGGCCCGCCTCAAAGCTCCCCTTCGCCATCCCGCTCGAGCGCTCGTTTCAGGAGCCCAACGACCCGCGCGACCGCGCCGGCAATTATCATATCAGCTATATGTTCCGGCAGAATCTGAACGAAGATTGGAAGTTCACCAATAATTTTCTCTACAGCGAAAGCTGGCTGAGCAAGCTCAACATCATCAATGCGGGAGTGGAGTCAAACAATCTGATTTACGACCGCATCACCAATGCTCAGGATCTGCATGCGAGGGTCGTTTCGACCAACCTCAATGTCGAGGGAAAATTTCACGCGCTGAACGCGAAGCACGATGTCCTGTTCGGCCTCGACTATCTCAACAGCTATTATGATTATTTTCTCGGCGTGGGAGACGTCTATCCGATCAGCCTCTACGCTCCGGCCTATGGCGGAGTTCCGCAGGCCGCGTTCTGGAACGCGCGGAACGGGACGACCTTGAAGCAGCATACATCCCAGCTGACTCGCCAGAAGGGCCTCTATGTCCAGGAACAGGCGACATGGTTCGATCGCTTGCATCTGCTCCTCGGCGCGCGATACGACATTGCGAGCGTCGTCGGAGGCGATTGCACCAGCCTCGGTTACCTCGGCGATTTCAGCGCGACCAAGGATTGCGCCATCTCGGCTCGGCTCGGCGCGCGCGAGCGCATCGATCGCGGATGGACGCCGCGCGCTGGCCTCGTGCTCGATCTCACGCCAGAAGTGAGCGCCTACGCCAGCTATTCCCGGTCTTTCGGCGCCAATAATGGTTTGACCGCCAATGGCGAGCCTTTGCCGGCGCAGCGGGCGTTGCAGTGGGAGGCCGGACTGAAGGCGTCGCCCCTCCCCGGCCTCACGGCGACGCTCGCCTTCTTCCAGATCACGAAGTCGAATGTGCCGATCCAGGACGTTACCGCGCCCGGCGCGATGAGGCTCGGCGGGGCTCAGCGCAGCCGCGGCATAGAACTCGACGTGCTCGGACGCGTCACCGACCGTGCGAGCCTCGTCGCCAATTACGCCTATATCGACGCGAAGGTGATTTCGGACAATCTGAAAGACCCGCTCGATCCATACAATTTCAACGGCGCGAGCGGGCAATACGGCAATCACCTCGACAATGTCCCTCGCCATTCCGGCAAGATCTTCGCGACCTACGACTTCGGCGACAACGGCCTCGGCTGGCGCGCCGGCGCCGGCGTGACTGCCTCGACGGCGGCCTGGGGCGATATTTGGAACACGATCCGCCAACCGGGTTGGGCGAGGGTCGACGCGATGGCGAGTTATTCGACGCTGCTCGAAGGCCACAAGCTCACGGCGCAGCTCAACCTCCGCAACCTCAACAATGTTCGCTACTACGAAGGCGCCGATAATTTCTTCCAGCCCGGCCCGACGCCCCCGCCGCCGCTCATTCCGGCCAAGCCTTTCACCGCCGTCGGCACGATCAGCGTGGAGTTTTGAGTTCGCGCGCGGGGCGGCGCGCCGCCCCGCTCCGATTCGTCACGAAGCGTTCGATCATTTCTCGTCCAAGAAGGCCCGAGCGATGCGCTCCTATCTTGTCCGGCTACATCGATGGGCGGGCCTTGGGATGGCGGGTTTCCTGGTGATCGTCGGTCTGACAGGCAGCGTGCTCGCGTTTCAGTCGGAGATCAATCATTGGCTGACGCCGGAACTCTATCCCGAGCCGCGTCCCGGAACCCTTCTCGACCCCGCGGCGCTGGCGCGGCGCGCGGAAGCCCTGGTTCCGCAAGGGCGCGCCAAGACGGTCTATATCGGCTATCCCGGCACAGCGGTGATCGGCATGGAGGCGCGTCCCGGCGGGGCGGCGCTCGATCTCGATACGCTTTTTCTCGATCCTATCGACGGGCGCGAATTGGGCCGACTGAAATCGGGCGGCCTTCCGACGACGACGCGTGCGATCATGCCTTTCATCTATGATCTGCATATGGCGCTCGCGATCGGCAAGACGGGGGCGTGGAGTCTCGGATTTGTCGCGCTCGTTTGGACAGTCGATTGCTTCATCGCCTTCTACCTCACCCTTCCGGCGGGGGGCTTCGGACGCGACCGATTTGCGACGCGCTGGCGATCCGCCTGGACCATCAGGCGGCGCGCTTCCATCTTTCGATGGAACTTCGATCTTCATCGCGCGGGCGGGCTGTGGTTGTGGATTCCGCTCCTCGTTTTCGCTTGGTCGAGCGTCAGCTTCAAGTTGCCGGCATTGTATAGGAACACGACGCAGCTGCTCTTCGATTATCAGTCGCCCGCCTGGGCGCTGCCGCCGCCACAGCGTCGTCAAGACGATGAGGCTCCGCTCTCTTGGGAGGACGCGCAGGCGATCGGACGCCGGCTGATGGCCGAACAATCACGACTTCACGGATTCACGATCGAGCGTCCGCTCGCGCTCTACGTGCTTCCCGATGACGGATACGCGGAATATCGCGTGCGTTCTTCGCGCGACATCGGCATGAGCTACGGCCAGACGTCGGTCTTTTTCGACCCCTACACGGGCGCTTTGCAGAGCACGTTCCTGCCGACAGGGCATAGAGCCGGAAATACGATCACGACGTGGCTGGTCGAGCTCCATATGGCGAATCTGTTCGGCCTACCGTACCGCATTTTTGTTTGTGCGTTCGGGCTCCTCATCGTCGTGCTGACTGCAACAGGCATCTTCATTTGGTGGAAGAAACGAGCTGCGCATTCCGAGACTCGATCTCGCATGGCGCGTAACAGATCTCGCTGACAGAACGACGAGGTGCCAACGCCAGAAATGTCTCGTCGTGTCCGAGTTGTCGCGGAGAGCATGCAATATCGTGCGGAATGTCAACGGCGGAGAGATTTCCGCGGTCTTATGTAGCAACCGCCACCACGCTTGACAGGGGTCGAGATCTCGCCGAGAGTTCATGGTATGTTCTCTCTGGCGAAGGCGCCATGGCTCAGCATTTCCTCCTGTCCGCCGCCGCGCGATCTCTCAGCATCGGCAAGGACATGCGCATGTCCGACCGAGGCGCCGCGAATGTTTTCGCGCGGCTGCGCTGGCCTGCGACCGATGGCAAGCCCGTATGTCCGGACTGCGGCTGCACGGCCTGCTATGACTGTCGGCGCGGCGCGCATCTGCTGGCGATGCCAGGGCTGCGGCGGCGACTTTTCGGTGACCTCGGGCACGCTGTTCGCGTGGCATAAGCTGCCGCTGAAAACCTATCTCTTGTCGATCGTCTTGTTCTGCAACGAGGTGAAGGGCAAGAGCATGCTCGCCCTGTCCCGAGATCTGGGCGTTCAATATAGGACCGCCTTCGTGCTGGCGCACAAGCTGCGCGAAGCCATGGCGGCGAGCTTGCGGGCCTTGACCATCGGCGGCGAGGGAAAAGTCGCCGAAATCGACGGCGCCTATTTCGGCGGTCATGTCCGCCCGCAGAATCTGGCGGCCGACCGGGTCGATCCCCGCCTCGTCGAGAACCAATCGGGGAAACGCAAAGTCGTCGTCGTGGTGCGAGAACGCGACGGGCGCACTCTGCCGTCGGTGTTCGATTCCGAGGACGCGGCAACCTCTTTCATCCGCAGTCAGGTCGCCAAGGGAACCGTGGTTCATGCCGACGAGAGCCCGGCCTGGAATGCGCTGCACGCCAAATTCTCGATGAAACGGATCAATCATCAGCAGGGATACAGCATCGACGACGCCTGTACCAATGGCGCCGAGTCGTTCTTTTCACGGCTGCGCCGCGGCGAGCTCGGGCATCATCACCATATCGCCGGAATCTATTTCGTCCGATACGCTCAGGAAGCGGCGTGGCGTGAAGATCACCGCCGCATCGGCAATGGCGACCAAGCGGAAGGCGTCATCGGATTGGCGATGGGCCTTGGACCATCGATCGATTTTTGCGGTTATTGGCAGCGGGCGAAGGCCGGCTAGATCACGCGCCACACCGCGACCCCGGCCGCCTCGCTGCGTTCGATCGTATCCCTCGCCCGGTTCAACGAGCAGAGCACGGTCTTGTGAATCAAGTCGCGTGCGCGAACGTCGTCGTCCGGCAGACTCTTCGCCTTCATCACTCCCGCGACGATCTCGCGCGTCGTCATCGGCTCCGTCGCTTCACGCAGGACGTCATGGATGCGCCGACGGCATTCGCCAGGGCGAAACCAGCTGTTGTGCGCGCGCGGCTCCGTCGATCGGGCCGCCTCGTCTTCGATGCTTGGGTCGAACAGTAGTATCGTCGCGTCGATATGCCCGAGATCGGCGCGCCGTCGATCGACTTGACGCTCCAGCTGCGCGATGGCGTCGACGAGCTCCGATCTCTTGTCTCGCAGCGTCGAGATGATTTCCGTCGCGCTCATGGCGGCTTCCGTCGTCGAAAAATGATGAGCCGCGAGCATAGCGGCTCATCATCCGCGCCAGTAGAGGAAGCCGGTGGCGGCTGCTACATAATACCGCAAATGTGTGATGGTTGGGCATGTATGAATTGCCGATGTGTTTCGACGTCGATCGGCGTTTTAAACGGCTGAAATTTGCGCTCCGCGGGGGACAAAGCCGGGTGCTTGTTCAAGCCAAATTCCGCACGGTGGGCAAAGAGCGGACTTCCGATTTTTTGAATGCGCGGCGAACCGCTCGAGCGGAGTATCGCGAACAGTTCGAAAGAGGTGTCGAGACTGGTCATGAGACGCCTGCCTGATGATGATGGCGAGGCTCGACCGGAGCATCGAAATCGCGTCGTGGGCTGATTGGAATAACTCCACTCGGATTCAGCCAGGGATGGCTGCCATAATAATGGCCCTTGATGTGACCGAAATCGACGGTCGGGCGGATCGCCGGGTGCTGGTAGAGCGCCCGCGTGTAGCGCCAGAGAGAGGGATAATACCAACTCTCTGAGAGGCCGACTCACGTGTGGGATTCCCGAATCGGCTGAAATTTGATTCGACCAGGCGAACACATGGAGGTTCGCCATGGCGGCGGCGATTGGGCTTCGAGGCGATTATGACGCGCGCTCCTTGC
>NZ_DATBQF010000061.1:0-1549 GCF_036560965.1 Methylosinus sp.
GATCCTTGAAGACGACGCCCTTGCCGAGAATGGCGTGCGTGCCGATCAGAATATCGACGCTGCCCTCGCCGAGTTCTCTCTTGGTGTCGCGCGCCTCGGCGGCGCCGACCATGCGCGACAAGCGCCCGATTCGGATGGGCAAGCCCTCGAATCGTTGCGTGAAATTCTTGTAGTGCTGGCGCGCCAGCAGCGTCGTCGGCGCAACGACGGCGACCTGCTTGCCGTTGATGGCCGTGCAAAAAGCGGCGCGCAGCGCGACCTCGGTCTTGCCGAAGCCGACATCGCCGCAAACCAGACGATCCATCGGGCGGCCGGACGCGAGATCGTCGAGCACCGCGTCGATCGCGCCCGCCTGATCCTCGGTCTCGTCATAGGGAAAGCGCGCGCAAAATTCGTCGTAGAGCCCCTCGGGCGCGGCAAGCTTGGGCGCCTGCTTCAACATGCGCTGCGCCGCGATCGCGATCAGGCCCTTGGCCATTTCGCGAATGCGGTTCTTCATGCGCGCCTTGCGGCCCTGCCAGCCGGCGCCGCCCAAGCGATCGAGCGCGACCTCCGTGTCCTCGGAGCCATAGCGCGTCAAAAGCTCGATGTTCTCGACCGGCAGATAGAGCTTGTCGCCGCCGGCGTAATGAATCTCCAGACAGTCGTGCGGCGCGCCGGCGGCGGTGATCGATTCGAGCCCGATGAAGCGCCCGATGCCGTGATCGACATGTACCACGAGATCGCCCGCCGACAGCGCGGCGATCTCGCCCAAAAGATTTTCAGCGCGCTTGTGTTTCTTGCGCCGGCGCACCAGCCGGTCGCCCAAAATATCCTGCTCGCCGATAACAGCGAGACTCTCCGTCTCGAAGCCGTGCTCTATGCCGAGCACGGCGAGCGAAACAGCGCTTTTTCCCAGCGCCAGCGCGCCGGGCAGGCCGGTGACGAGCGGCGGCGCGGGCAGGCCGTGCTCGGCGAGAACATGCCCAAGCCGCTCGCGCGAGCCCTCCGACCATGCCGCGACGACGACGCTCTTGCCTTGCGCCGCCAGCGCCTTGATGTGGTCGGCGGCGGCCTGAAACACGTTGATCTCGGGCTGATTGCGCTCGGGCGCGAAGTCGCGTCCGGGCCGCGCGGAAAAATCAAGGCTCGCGCTCCTTTGCGCGTCCGAAGAGACGCCCGTCGCGGGCGACGGGCTATCGCCTTCCGCCGGCGCGAAGGGCGAGAAGCGCGCTTGCGCTCGCGCGCCCAGCCGCGTCCGCCATTCCTCCGCCGTCAGATAAAGTTCGCGCGGCTCCAGCGGCTTGTAGTTGGAGCGGGCGAGATCGACGTCATAGGCGCTCTTGCGCGCCTCGTAATAATCCGCGATCTGCGCCAGCCGCTCGCTCGCGGCGTCGTCGACTTGCGGGTCGAGCAGCAGCGGCGCGTTGCCGAAATAATCGAACAGCGTGTCGAGCTTGTCGTAAAACAACGGCAGCCAATGTTCGGCGCCGGGATGGCGGCGGCCCTCGCTGATCGTCTCGTAAAGCGCGTCGCCGCGCGTCTCGCCGCCAAAGCGCGTCGTATAGGC
>NZ_DATBQF010000062.1:0-150372 GCF_036560965.1 Methylosinus sp.
TCGGCTGGATGGCGCTTGGCGTGTTCGGCGTCGTTCTTCAGCTGCTCGGCCGCATCCATGCGCTGATCGGCAAGGAAGGCGTCGCCCTCCTCACCGAGTAAGATATGACGAGGCCGCCCGCGCCCCGAGGGCGCGGGCGGATGATCAAAGAAAGGAAAAGCCTATGATCGGCAAGTTGCTTGTCGCGGCGTCCTTGCTCTCGCCCCTGGCTTTTTGGCTGGCTGCGCCGCGTCGGGTTCCGGCGCGCGTCGCACACTGCTGCAGGGGCGCGAAGAGAGGCTTCTGAGGTCGTCTCTTTTCCGCCGAAAGGCCGCTACCGCGCGACGCCGCAACGAGCGGCGCCGTGCGCGCTTCTTTCGTCACGCGCCTTCACTGCGTTTACCGTGAGGTATGCGCTTGCATTGTAAATTCATTCGGCTCGACTAGATCGGGAGGCGGGTGCGCGACCAACGCCAGCCCTTACCAGGAGAGCTCTCATGAACGACCTGCTCGTTATTGCCTTTTCCTCGGAGCAGAAGGCCGAGGAAGTGAGGCAGAAGCTTTTTCAAATGCAAAAGGAATATTTGATCGAAATGGGCGACGCGGTCGTCGCGGTAAAGGACGCCGAGGGCCACATCAAGCTCAATCAGCTCTTCAACATGACGGCGATCGGCGGCGTCTCCGGCATGTTCTGGGGCGCTCTCATCGGTCTGATCTTCTTGATGCCGCTCGCGGGGGCAGCGCTGGGCGCGGCCTCGGGCGCCGTTTCCGGGGCGCTGACCGACTTTGGCATCGACGATAAATTCATGAAGGAAGCCGCGGAGGTGATTCCGCCGGGCGGCGCGGCGCTCTTCGTTCTCGTCCACAAAATGACGACGGATAAGGTCCTCGAAGGCTTGAAAGGCGTGGGCGGAACGGTGCTCCGCACATCTTTCGAAAAGTCGAAGGAGGACGCCATTCGCGCCGCGCTCGCGGCCCAGATTCCGAGCATCTGACCGAAAAGGCGCGCGCCATCCGATGGCTATGGCGCGCGCAGGGTCTTGCTCAAGCGGTTGCGCGTTTCTCCCGCCGATGCGCGTGCAAAGTCACCCAAAGGCTGACGCCCACAAAGGCGGCCCCGAGCAGGGCGACGATAATGAACAGCGAAGAACGTTGTATGATCGCCATCCCCGGCACAAAGAGCGCGAGGATCAGGCCCACCACGCAAATCTGCCACGCCTGGGCGTGAACGCCGGCGACAAAGGTTGCAAGCGCGAGGATAACCATCAGATTGAGGCCCGCCGCATTGACGTCGATCAGCGCGCGCAACGATGGTGAATACATCAGCAACATAGCGGCCAGAAATGCGGCCCAGTGCAAGATTTGAGTCCAGATCAGCTTGACGCGGTCCTCCCTTGTCGGCGCATGCCGCCAGCCGACAAAGATGCAAAGCGCGCAATACACGGGCGTGAGCAGCTCCCAATACCATTGGACGGGCGCCCCCGTGAAGGTCACGAGACCAATGCCGACCACCGCCATCGAAAGCATGACGATGTAGGGCAGTTCGATCTTCAGCACGTCGGTGAAAAGCACTTCCGGCGGCTGCGTCCTGATCTCGTCGATGCCATCTTCGAGCGCGGCCGCCCACGATGGCGCATGCGCGTGCTCATGCGGCTTTTGGGGCTCGGCTGCGTGACCACCCGCCGATTCGGGGCTGTTGGACATTCGAATTTCCCTTGTCGAGAAGCGCTGTCGTAGACGCGCGCGTTTGACGCTCCGTCAGCCGGCGAGGCGCAATGCCCGGAGGATAGTGCGAGCGATCGAACTCGGCAACCGCGGCTCTCCAGCCGGCCGCTCGGTCGGGAGGCGCTCGTCGCCATCGCGCATGGCGGCGCTTTTGGAAGGTTAGCGGGTTTTCTCTTTGTCCTTCGCTAGCGGGACCACATATTGCAGCGCGGTGACGGAGAAAAAGCCGCCGAGCCAGGCCCCGGCCGCGGCGAAGAGCACATAGCCCCAGTTTGCCGTGTAGCTAATTACCGCAAAGGCCGAGAGCAGATACCATGCGCTGCTCCAGCTCGCCGCGGCGACGCGTCTGCGCGCCGAAACGGCCGCATTGAAAAACACATAAACGGCGTCGGTCGCAGCGGTCGATAGCAGGACGCCGACCGCGACAAACGGATCAATCGGCGGAAGACTCATCTACAAAGCGCTCTTCTTGCAACTTGGTTGATTTGCGGACGACGTCGCTCGGGGTCGAGCTTCAATATAGAAGTGCGCTATTGGGCACAACTCAGCAGCACTTCTGTTAACCAATATAAAGCATCGCCGCGCTTGCAACTGCGGCGAAGAATACGGAGAGGGCGACGGCGTTGAAGATTGGCGTTCGTATCATGGTGGGATAGGATGGATAGTTGAAAAGGCTGTTTCAATTCGCAAATTGATCGCGCGGCGAAGAGTCGCGGCCTTCTCGAGCAGAGGTCCGACGACCAAGCTGATTTCCATCATCAGCCGATCCAACTCACGTTAATTTCGCCGCGCGCGCCGATGGGACTTCTTTTTGTCGTCGGCTTTCCCGCCTATCAATACCAAGTTGATTCCTGCCTGCTGGAGCTCCTGGATCATGAAGAGATTTGTCCTAGCCGGACTGTTCCTCTATGCGTCGCTCGGCGCGGCGGCGGCCAAAGGGGGCATGCAAACCTGGATTCTGGTCTGCCCCAAGAGCTTCGCTCAAAATGAATGCAATCTGACGACGGCAAGCCGCTGGTACCATTTGCCTTCCCCGCAACCAGCGGGTGGCAGCCCCGCGATACAGGCAGCGCGGGCCAGGATTGGCCAAGGCCTCGCCGCGGGGTTTTATTTGTCGCAGGAGCAGTTCCCCGCCGGCGTCTCGATGGGCGACCGCGCCCGAGTGTTCAAGGCCTGTGATCCGCAGCCCGCCGCTCCAGTCGACGCTGAAGCGGCGGAATGGGCGCAACGCGGCGAATGCCTGCGCTAGCGCGCTTTCCGCTCGCATGGAATTATGCGAGCGATAAGAAATCGCGCCAAAATCAGAAACCTGGAGCGCATTCTTATCGCAAAGTCTGTCAACTTTTGCGGAATGCGCTCCAAGCCGGAAGCGCGCCTGATAATGGATGCTGCACAATCGGCCACGCGCCGCGCCCGCCTCCGATGGGACGACGTCGGCGGTCTGATTGCGGTCGTCGCGATCATTCTGTTTGCTCGTCCTTACAGAGGACTCGCTGGAGACGCCGCGCTCTATGTCGGCCATGCGGTCGCCGCTCTCGATTCCCAGCAGGTCGGCCTCGACCCGATGTGGGCGCTCGACGGGCAGATGAGGTTCAGCATCTTCCCGCGCCTTGTCGAAACGTCGGTCTCATGGCTCGGCGTGCATTCGGGAGCCTTGGCCCTGGCCTTTGCCGGTCTTTGCGCATGGGGCGCTGGGCTTTTCGTGCTTGCCAATGCGTTGGGGCTTGGCTCTTCGCTCGTCGCCGTCGCTTTGGCTGCCATGGCCTTTCCCGCCGGATATGGCGCTTATGGCGCGATTTATTTTGCAGAGCCGCTCGCCGTGCCGCGCGTTTTCGCGGAAGCGGTTGGCCTGCTCGCGCTCGCGGCTTTGATTTTTGAACGGCGCGCCTTATTCGCCCTGATCATCGCCTTCGCAATGTTGTTGCATCCGCTCATGGCCACCGGCGCGCTGGCCACGGGCCTCGCGTATGTCTCTTTGCGCGACAAGCGGATTGCGTTCTTCTTTGTCATCCTCGCATTGACGGGATTGGTTCTGGTTCCGTGGATTGGGACGCCAGTTCTCGATCCATTAACGGCTCGCATGGATGCCGAGTGGCTCCAAATCCTACGCGGCCCCAACGACTATCTCTTTCCGGCATTATGGCCGCAGATGGCTTGGCGGCTGAAGGCGACCCAGGCGATCAGCGTGGCGCTTTATGCCTGGTTGTCGCCGGGCGTTGCGCGCCGCTTTTTTTTGTCGGTGTTGATTGCGGCCGGCGCGGGCCTCGCAGCGTCGATTGTTTTGGGCGATATTCTGTCTTTTCGGCTTGCGGTTCAAACCCAGCCATGGCGCATTGGTTGGCTGCTTTGCGTCGCGGCGCCGATCGGTTTCGTTCTGTGCGCACGCCCTCTGTGGCGCGCCGGCGGAACGCGCCGCCTCTCCGTGTTTTTGATGGCCGCCGCCTGGGCGGTGAGCGATCAGGCATCGGGACCGGCTTTGGCGCTATTGGCGGCCGGGATCATCGTCGGCGAGCGGTGGTTGGAAGGCCAAATCTCCGAAAAGACGGTCATGCTTATCGGAGCATGCGCGTCCTTTTTCGTCATCGCGAAATTCGCGCTGGAGCTTGGGGCTATTCACAATCTTGTCACTCGAGCTCCGGCGCCGGCGCAGCCATCCTATCGATTTTTGCTCCTGCACGCGCATGCCCTGGCTGGGCCTGTGGCCTTGGCGACCGTTATTGCGCCGGACTTGCTTGCGCGATTCCGACTTGCGCGCGCGACCTCCGCCGCGTCTTTCGTCGCCGCGATCTGTTTTGGCGTCTCAATGTTTTTCTGGAATCCCCGACTGGACCCGTTCCGATTGGCGCGTGTGGGCGCGAGCGCCTATCCCGAGCTCGAGGAAATGCTGAGCAATCGGCCGGGGCCTGTCCTTTGGCTGGGAGGCAGTCAGGAAGCTTGGTACTGGGCTCGGCGTCCCAATTGGGCGGCCCCGATCCAAGGGAATGGGATCGTCTTTTCGCGTGAGCTGACGTTTCTTTGGTTTACGCGCATGCGACGGCTCAGCGCGCTTGGATGGATCGCCGACGGCGAAACTGTTTCGAGGGGCGTCGCCCGGGCGGACCCGGTGTTCCCAGTCCTCCAACCCGAGCAGATTAAGACGTTTTGCGAAACGTCGGATGCGCCGTCGTGGATCATCGCGCCCACCCCGACGCCCAACGGCGAGGCGATATGGCGCGCGCCGGAGCCGCGCTATGCGCCTCTGCCGGAGAGCGGCGCCTATGAGCGGATCGACCTCTACCGGCTCATCCCCTGCGCGTCAGGCGCGTAAACCCGCAGGATTAATCGCGGTTGGAACCTCGTCTGGCGCGAGCCGAGAAATAGGCCCCGGCGCGTTGACAGCTTAGACCTACGTGCCCGAGGGGCGCTTCGGCCCATGCCTGAGCGCGGCGCATGGGCCGCCGCGAACATGCGGCAGGCGGGGAAGCAAGCCATAGCAATTGCGGATTGAACGCATTGTGCGAGACAAAGCAGGCGTTAGTTACGGGATCCGGGTTGCTGGCGAGGGGGCGAACGAAGCGATTGCTTGGAGGCTGCTATGAAAAAGCTAAGGCTCGCACTCGCTATCGTCTCGCTTCTCGCATCCTCCGCGCAAGCTCAAGTTCCGACCTGTCAAAACCAAGGCGACGCCGGAAATACAACTTGCATGGCTGGCATGCTCTATCGATGCGTCTGCAGGCAAATCCAGACATCGACAAGCTGTGCGTGGAATAATGCGGCCGTTGCCTGCACTGCGTTTTCTGGAGAGGATTTGGAGCAAAATGGCAAATACTCGACTCCTGCTGTAGAGTCGCCTCTCAGCCTTTAACAGAAAGCATTAGGATCCGCTCACCAAATTTCCCCTTCACGCGCGCGGCGTAGCGCTTGCTTTCGCCGAATCCGCCCCGTAGGCTCCCCCTCAGATGACGGCTCGTCCTCGCTGTCAGAAGAAAACGCCCCGACGCCGGGATGTACGCGCGGGGCGTTTTTTCACGCCCGGATGCCCGCCCGGGCGTCACTTTGGAAGAGGAAAGCAGCGTGAGGCTGATAGCGCTTTTTATTCTTGGGGCGGCGCTCGGGGCGTGTCGGTCGCCGTCGGGGCCCGGCGAGGCCGAAAAACTCTCTGCGGCTACGCGCCAGGCATATAATCAGCGTTTAGACAGGTTGTGTAACGGATTGCCAGCCGTTCAAAGGGCTTATTGCGCGAGCAAGGTCCCTGAATGAGCCCAGCCGACGCCCCGACCGTGGACTAACGGCGGGGCGTTTTGATTTTCGTGATTTCGAGCGCATTCCGCAAAAGTTGACAGACTCTTGCGATAGGAATGCGCCCAAGATTTTTTTGACGCGATTTTCTTATCGCTCGCGTGATTCCGTGCGAGCGGAGCGCGCTAAGCCGCAATCCGGAAGGATTGGGGAGGCTCCTCGGCGTTGGCCGTTTCGGAAGCTTCCTCCCTCGCAGGCCTCTTCCAAGAGCAAACAAGCCGCCCCGTGGCTGGATCACGGGTCCAGACACTTATGAGCCGTTCGCGGCGAAGGTCCGGAATATGCTCTTCGCAACGGCGCGGCGGAACCGCGTCCGCGATCGGACGCTGCGTAAACAGGTATTTTGCGAGCTTGATCATCGCCCGTCTCCTTAACCGTTGAAGTCCACGGCCCGGAGCATGAGCGGCAGGCAGAAGCTTTAGGCTCTAGCGGCGCCTCTCACGCGGCCTCCGAGACCGCGGATGTTTTCGTTGTCGAGCGGCGTCGTTTGCGCAGACGATGCTGCGGGCGCGGCGCCTAAGCGGCTACTGCCCATAAGTCTTTCTGGGGTTGGTGAGATCGACGACACAGCCAGGGCCCGTCGTCTGCTGGCGATATCGGTCTCCGCTTCGAGCTTGTCAAGCGACGGAATTAGATTTCGTGGTATCCTCCACGAACCGCGCGAGGACGGCAGCGGGCCGATCGCATCGTGTGACGACACAGCCGCAACTCCCGTCCCGCTTGACCGCCAAATAAGGACTCCAGTCATTGAAACGTGTTTCGAGAAACCTACAGGGCTTCAAGGGCCGCCAGCGCAGTTTTGCGGTTCAAGTTGTTCGGCTCGGGAGCGCCGAGCCACCAAAGCGGCGTGGTGAGACGAAGGCGCCCGTTTCTCAGCCGCCCCAGCCGGCGCCATTGGGCGAGGCCTTCAATCCGGAGCTCGAAGCAAACAAGGCTCCGCGCCCGTGGCAGGCCGCAGGCGCCAGGATCATCGAGGCGGTCGACCAGCCGCGAGTTCTCGATACGCAGCGCGAGCCGAAACCGCGCTGCGGCCGTCCGAGCCGGCAAAAACTCGATGCGAGAAACGGGAAACAAGTCGAGGCCGAGGCCGTCACCGCCGGGGCCGCTATACCCGCCAAGCTGAAAAACCCTCGGGCGCCGCATAAGCACGCCGGGGAGGAAATTCGTCCGGGCCTCGCCGAGCCGGCGCTCGCGCCAGCGGCCTCCGAGTCGACCGCCGAGTCCACAAAAGCCAAGAGAATGCGCCGCAGTAAGATTGAGGCCCTGGTTGCGAGGCTGGCCGAGCCCTCAACGCCAAGCCGTGCAAAGCGCGAGGTACGGAAGGTTCTCACCGAGACGGGAGTTCGGCTCACATTCCGCCAGCGCCGCGCCTTGCGCCTCAAGGCGAGTCCCTGAGCGACCTCGTCCGACGATTGGCGAGGCGCTTCCGAGAAAAGCGCCAATCCCCGACTATGAAGCACGCGCGAAGATCAATCGTTGTGCCCATCGCCGCTACAGGGACGGGAAGCGCCTCGGGCTCGGACGGAAATGCGGCGGACGTGATCCAGCCGGATGTAAGCGCGGCGCATTTTGCTATATCGATGAATGTGACGGCGCGCCGTTGGGTCAAAATCGATGGAAACAAATCGGCTGGAAGCTTTTAGTGACGGCGTGTTGGCGATCGTCATCACGATTATGGTGTTGGAGCTAAAGATTCCGCATGGCGAGGACCTTACTGCGCTGTTCCCGCTCTGGCCCGTATTTAGCAGTTATGCGTTAAGTTTTGTCTATATCGGGATCTACTGGAATAATCATCATCATATGTTGAAAGCCTCCGAGCGCGTCAACGGCCAGATATTATGGGCCAATCTCCATTTGTTATTTTGGTTATCGCTGTTGCCTTTTACGACAGGCTGGATGGGCGAGAACCACTTTGCCCGCTGGCCAACATTTTTTTACGGCTTGAATTTGCTCGTTACCGCTATCGCATATTATGTCTTACAGACCTCCTTAGTGCATCTACACGGCCCAAGAAGCTTGCTCGCCAGCGCGATCGGACGGGATGTTAAGGGAAAGGCGTCGCCCTTCCTATACGTGCTTGGCATTGTCACAACCTGGCTATTCTCGCCGTGGGGAGGTTTAGTCTTTTTTGTCGGCGTAGCCCTGATGTGGCTCGTGCCAGACCGCCGCATCGAAGATAGGCTTGAGGTGAGAAAAAGCGACACGTGATCCCCGGAACAACGGTGCCGCAGGGCCAGCAAGCCGACTATTGAAAGCTTTCTCGCGCTGGTGGCCCGTTGCCTGTGCCGCGGGTGGCCACTCTAACGGCCGGCCGGCGCCCCTCACGTATGACTCGGTCGAAGCGCCGGCTCCGACACGACCTGCGGCGGCAGACCGGGTGACGCGTCCAACAAACCGGAAGCAACCGGCCGCCAGAATATCAGTGGCGCGGCGCGCCGATCCGCGTCAACAGCTGGTAACCTAACAGGCCGCCAAGCGCGGCTCCCCCCAGCGCCGCAATTGCGCCGGCGGCGCCAAATCCCGCTACTGCGCCTAAAACCGCGCCAGTCCCCGCAAAGATATAGCGATTTTTCTGTTGGTTCGGGTTCCGTTCACTGTCCGCCATGGTCCGCTCTCCAGTTCTGTATGCCTGACAGATGGGACGAACGGGCCGGCGGGCGAGGCCTATGGCGCCGGGCCGTCCGGCCCGCCTGACTGGTCGCAGTATCGGGCGAGCGGGATTGGTTGGGCTACGACATTGGCGAGCGCGGTCTCCTACCATAATGCGCGGGACGCCCAGGAAGGGTTCGGCCTCCGCCCACGCGTCGCCCAGTGCAAGCCGACCGCACGTGGGGGCAGCTTACCTGCAAAGGGCGCCAAGGCGGATATTGTGAAGGCGGTGCCCCGCGCGGCCGGCGTCTCGAAGAGGGATGCGGCGACGCTGGCCCCCACCATCCCCCGCCACCGCCGGATGTGGGCGCCCACATCGGCTTGAGTCTGGGCGACTCGTTGGTTGACTTGAAATACCCTGACGGCACGCCCCTGAAGGAATGCGCCGGCGCTTTTGCGCTCACCGGCGGAGATCACGACGTGCCTTAAGTTCGCAGCACACGTGCGACCTACCCGAGCCCCGGTAGCTACCGGGTCAAAGAGAAACGCCCCTCCCATTCTTTAATACGGAAAGCGCTGATTTTTAGCTCTTATGGCTCGCGAAGTCGACGAAGGCGTCATCAAACCGCTTCATGTGATACCGCAGCCAGCTTTGTAGACCTTCGCCAAGATCGGGAGAGAGTTGAACTGTATTGTCGACAAGTGATGCGGTGAACTCCTTGAGGCCCTTAACGAGGTAATCATGGTCACGCTTGTGCAGGAGCATCCCGGGATAGCTTTCAATCAACATATGGTCTTCTTCGTGTTTAAAATGCTCCTTTGTCATATCGACTAGCTTCTGCAACGCCTCTAAAACAACGGAAGTTTCCGGAGCATCTTTTTGCAGTTCCTGGCGGATAAAATTTATCTGATCTGCAATGGCTTTGTGTTCCTTTGCATCAATCTCGTTTGAAGTCGCGTCGCTCATCCAGGTAACCCTTCGATATGGAATGGGTGGATAATCTTCGACACAGGATTCATGAAGGTTGTGCGACGACAAGGCGCAGGAGTGCGACTTTTGGGCGACGCGTGAAGGCCATGGCGGCGGCGGCGCGCGTCGTTGCGGCCGGATTGGTCGCAGTGGGGAGAACAGGGGGAGGTGAGGAGCTGCCTCGCATGCGACAGGCGAGGGGGAGGACTTGTTACGCGCCTCGATACCCCAGAGCGCCTTCTCGGCGGGTAATTGTAACTTATCGTCTTCGCTAATGGCAGGAGTGGAGGGGCGCATAAAAATCCCCTGAAAACAAAAGCTTCGACGCGGCTCACCGGCGAAACTCCAGCTTTTGATTATAAAGGGGTTTCCGCCGCACTGGCTCACCCCTTTGAATGGCAGTCTCAAAAAGAAACCGCCGCTCCGGCTGATCCCCGGAACGGCGGTAAAAACCATGTGAAAGCTGCAAACTTTCGAGGGGAAGATTACCGCTCATCGGCTCTCCGCGCAACACCAGATTGTAGGGGCCGCTCATGAATTCGGCGGCTATCACAATCGTTCGCGGCGCGCATCGCTCGTGCTTCACGACGATCAAGAACGAACTTCTACAGAACAAGATCGGATTGTCCTGTCAGTCACGCGCCATCCTCTTCGATCTTCTCTCGCGTCCTGAGAATTGGCATGTCGTCATAGAGCATCTTGCGAAGGTGCATATGATCGGCCGTGACCAAGTCTATAAGGCGCTCGCCGAGCTGCGGGACAAAGGCTTCGCAACGCTTGAGAAGCTTCGCGATGGGCAAACCGGGAAGATCAAAGGCTCGCGCTGGATCATAACCGAGGAGCCTGCGACGACTTCACCACGTCCTGAAAATCAGGACGCGGCGGAAACCGCGTCCTTGTCCGCCGTATCCGGCATTTCAGGACACGGAAAGGTAGAAAATAAAGATAATATACAAAATCCCCCCAAAGCCCCCGATGGGGGCAGAGAGGGAGATTTCTCTCAATCTCAAGGGGACAATTCAGCCGGCTCGAGCCTGTCCGATGCTTGGCAGACCTTCTCAGCGAATTGGCCATGGAGGATCGGGGAACAGCGCCACAAGGCGCAGGCCTCATTCTCGCGCCTCAACGCTGACGAGCAGGCCGACGCGATACGCGGAGTCCCCGCCTTCCGCGCTGCGATAGCCAGCCGCACCCATCCGCCGCACGCTGCTACCTACTTGACCGAGCGCATGTGGCAGGGCGTCCCGCCTGCCACCTCGCAACCGCAGACGAGCAAGGCGTCCAGCGCGCCGGGCAGACCCGCAATGGCGATCTTACGGCCGGACGGACAATGGTTCCTAAAAGAGGGCTCGCCGCAACTTGCCCGATGGAAGGAATACGAGCGCCAGATCGGCAAAAAGAACCGCAGCTTGTTCCGACCGACCGAATGGCCGCCGAATGCGCAGACGAGCGGCGTGCGCGGAGCGGCCTCGGAGCAGGCCACCGCATGCAACCCCTCGAAAATGGTCCCAATGCCGCAAATCCGAGCGGGGATAGCAATCGGGTAGGGGAACTTTTCCTTTCGCGCTCTCAAAGGCTTGGAAATGACAGAGGCAGAAAAGGCAATAGCGTTCATCGAGGGTCTGACGGTCCCGACGGGCCCGTTGTCGGGCCAGCCGATCGCGCTCGCACCCTATCAACGGCAGTTCCTCGAGGGGGCGCTGGCGTCTGGCGTCACGATTGGCGTCCTTTCGGTCGCGCGCGGCGCCGGCAAGAGCGCCCTTACGGCGGGCGTCGCGCTCGGACATTTGCTCGGCGAGATAGACCCGCAGCCTCGACGCGAATGCCTCGTAGGTGCCCGCACGCGCGACCAGGCGCGCGTGATTTGGGATTATATTTCCGGCCTGGCGCGCTCGCTTCCCGACAATATACAAAAGCGACTGACGTTCCGCCGCGCGCCACGCCTTGAAATCGAGTTTGATGACGAGGCCGGCCCGCATATCGTGTGCGTCCTGCCAGCGGATGGACGGACGGCGCTCGGCACATCGCCGACCCTATGCGTGCTCGATGAGCGAGGGCATTGGGAAAAAGAAAAAGGCGACGCGCTCGAACATGCGCTCCTTTCAGGCGTCGGCAAGCGTGGCGGCCGTATGCTTCTCGTCTCGACAAGCGCGAGCGACGACGCGCACGCATTCTCGCGCTGGATAGACGAGCCTCTTTCAGGATCCTATGTGCAAGAGCATCGCGCGCCGGACGGCTGCGCGCCCGATGATCTCGCGGCGATCAAGGCAGCAAATCCCGGGGCTGAATATGGCGTCGGCGCGTCGCTTGAATGGCTGGAAGCGCAGGCGCGCCGCGCGGTCGCGCGCGGCGGATCAGCGCTCACCGCCTGGCGGCTTTACAATCTAAATCAGCGCGTCGCCGACGAAAATCGGTCCGTTCTCATAACGGCCGACCAATGGCTCTCATGCGAAACGGATGACCTCTTCTTCGCAGGTCGCGAAGGACCTGTGATCGTCGGCATCGACCTTGGAGGAAGCGCCTCCATGTCGGCGGCGGCCTTCTACTGGCCAGCGACAGGCCGGCTTGAGGCTGTAGCGCATTTTCCGTCGAAGCCGTCGCTTCTCGATCGCGGACACATAGACGGCGTGTCAGGTCGCTATGTCGAGATGCACAATCGCGGCGAGCTATTCGCAATCGGCGATGCGACCGTGCCGGTTGCGGCGTGGCTATCGGACGTGATGACGCGCATAGAAGGGCAGCCGATCGGCGCGCTCGTGATGGACCGCTTCAAACAGTCTGAGCTCGCCGAGGCAATCAATCGCGCCGGCATTCGCGCGCCGCTGGTGTGGCGCGGCTTCGGGTGGAAAGACGGCAGCGAAGATATCGAGCGGTTCCGCCGGTCCGTGTTCGACGGAAAGGTTAAGGCCCGCCCGTCGCTGCTGCTGCGATCGGCCTTCGCAGACGCGATTACCCTCGTCGATCCGGCGGGCAACCACAAGCTGGCGAAAGGTAGGTCGAATGGCCGGATCGACGCCGCTGCCGCAACGCTGCTCGCCGTCGCAGAGGGCGCTCGCGCGACGGGACGCGCCTCGAAGAAGCCGAGGGCGGTCGCATGGGTGTGATGAAAAAATACAGACGCCACTCGGAAAAAATCACCCGATCGGCGCGCTGGAAATCCCTGCGCTTCATCGTCTTGCGCCGGGACGGCTTCAAATGTGTGACGCCCGAGTGCGGCGCTCGCGGCGCCCTTGAGGTCGACCACATCAAGCCGGTTCGGACGCATCCAGAACTCGCATTCGACCTCTCTAACCTTCAGTCGCTTTGCGTAGCGTGCCACTCGCGTAAGACCCGCCTCGAAATCGGTCTAGGTGAAATCGATCCGCGCAAGGAAGCGTGGAAACAACTCGTTAAGGACATAAAATGCTCGAAAGTGTGAAAATCTCTCGCCGCCAAAGCGAAATTCGCCAGTCTCTCGCTGGACTCGTCGGAAAGTCCGATGCGACTGCGGACGAAATTCGTTCGATGGAAGCGCTGGACAATGAGTATCGCGGCAATGAGACCCGCTACCGCGCGGCGCTGATCGCCGAGGACACGGAACGGCGCGAGGCCGGCGCCGATCTCGAAACGCGCGGCGACCGGGAATATGCCGACCTCGTTTCCCGGTTCGAAATTCGGCAGGCCGCGCTCTTTCTCGACGAAGGCCGCTTGTTGAATGGCCCCACTGCCGAAATCGTTTCCGAATTGCGCGCCAAGGGCGGCTATCGCGGCGTCCCGATTCCGTGGGCTGCGCTCGAACAGCGCGTGGGCGAAACCGTCGCCAGCGGCACTCCCAACCCGATCCGCATCGCCCCGACGATCGACCGCATCTTTCCCGAGTCAGTCGCCGTGCGCATGGGCGCGCAAATTATTTCGATCGACAGCGGCGAGGTGGACTATCCCGTCACCACGTCGGCGGTCTCGGCAGCTTGGGCTGCGACGGAAACGGGCGCGGTTGGCGGTCCCACGCCCTATGCGACAACCCAGAAACCCCTCAAGCCGACCAATACGCTGGGCATTACCGCCAAGATCACGCGGACCACACTCAAGCAGGGTGGAACGGCGATCGAGCAGGCCGTGCGGCGCGACATTAACGGCGCGATCGGCGCTGCGCTCGACAAGGGTGTCTTTCTCGGCGCCGGCGCGTCTGGCGAGCCTGCCGGCGTCCTTGTCGGCAGCTACGGCATCACGTCCACGGCCGTCAATGCCGCCGCATCGTGGGCTGCATTTCGCGCCGCCGTTGAGGCGTTCATGATCGCAAACGCGGCGACCTCTCCAGCGGACGTGCGCCTGCTCATTCGTCCCGAAATTTGGAATTCGATGGACAACGTTCTCATCACGAATACAGCGGTGAGTGAGTGGGATCGTCTGGTCAAGAATATTCCCCTCTCGAATATCGCCGCGTCATCGAATGCGCTTGCCGCCCCGGCTGGCGGACCGCCGGTCTCTTCCAAGGCGCTGTTGACGACAAACGTTGGCGGAGTGCCTCCGATCTTCGTCGGCGCCTGGGGCGCGATCGACCTCATCCGGGACCCGTATAGCGACGCCGCGTCGGGCGGTCTGCGTCTCACGGCGCTTGCGACGCTGGATGTGACGGTTTCGCGTCCGGCGCAGCTTCAAATCTTGACGGGCGTCCAATAATGGAGTGCCGCGCGCTTCAAATCGAGCTTCGAGCGGCGGGGAGCAATCCCCGCAAGCTCGAAGGGTATGCCGCGACGTTCGGCGTTGAAACCCGTATCGGGGATTTTGTCGAAACGATTCGGGTGGGGGCCTTCGCTGCATCTCTTGCCAGCGGGCGGGACATTATCGCCCTTTCCGATCATGACGCGACGCGCGTCCTTGGTCGCACGAAAAGCGGGACCTTGCGCTTATCTGAAGACACGCGCGGTCTGCAATTCAGCCTCGACCTTCCCGACACGACGGCCGCGCGCGATCTTCTGGCGCTTGCCGAGCGCGGCGACTTAGGTGGCGCCTCATTTGGCTTCAAGGCGCAGGACGAAAAGTGGAGCGGCAACCGCCGGGAGCTTCGAGCGATCGAGCTCCACGAAATTTCCATCGTTCAATCGTGGCCCGCCTATTCAAACACGAAAGTCGAAGCGCGAGGTCGCCTAAGCGCTGAAGCGCCTCACGCAGGCCTGAGCCGAACTCTCAATAAATGGAGGCCGTGACGGTGGCGACGACGATAAAGCAGGACGAAGCGTTCCCGGCGTCGTATCCGCCGAGGCCGACAGGCCTCTCATCGGCGGCCTCTGCGCTCGACGCGGCGATGATATGGCAGCGGATCGAAGCTTACATTGCGTATCGCTACGCGGCGCGCGCGGTCATTTGGACTGTTGAAGGCTGCGGCGAATGGCGCCCACCTCTCGCGCCGACAACGGTCAGCGTCACTGAAGTCTGGTCGCAGGGCGGCGTGTGGGAGGCGACTATTCTCGACGCTGCGCCGCTCGGCGGTTTCTGTCTTTCGGCTACGGGGCCGTATCGCTTCACAGCGAGCGTCGGCGGCGGCGACATGCCCGCGGCGGTCGCCGAAGCATATCGGCGCCTAGCTGAGTATTTTGCGATCGCCAGACAGAACGCGAATCCAGGCGTGCGCCAGGAGCACGTTGACGGCGTCATGATGAACTTGTTCGACGCTACAGCGCTAGCAAAAGCAATGCAGAATTCTGGCGCCGGCGACTTGCTACGCTCGTTTAGGAGGGCATAACGATGGCATGGCGATGGCCCTGGCAGAAGGTCGAGAAGCGAAGTGCGTCTTCGGGCTTCACGGCGGAAATCATCGGCGCCCGTGCGTCCTACATCGCCGGGCCTGCTGGTATAGGCGAACTGACGGCCGCCGCTCAGAGCTGTGTGAGCTTGTGGGAAAATGGCTTCGCAATCGCTGACATAGATGGAACGGCGCTACTTGATCGGCGCGCGCTGGCGCTGATCGGGCGTTCGCTCGCTCTGCGCGGCGAGGCGGTGTTCCTGATCCGCGATAGGCTGGTGCCCTGCGCCGACTGGGATTTGCGGACGCGCAACGGCTCCCCGACCGCCTATCGCGTCTCGATATCGGAAGCCGGCGGCGGAACGACACAGACCGCGCTTGCTGGCGAAGTTCTACATTTTCGCATCGGGGCCGATGCGGCTACCCCTTGGCTTGGCGCTTCGCCGCTGCGGCGCTCGGCTCTGACCGCCAGCCTGTTACAGTCTCTTGAGTCGGCCCTTGGCGAAGTCTATGAGAACGCGCCTCTCGGAAGCCAAATCGTACCGTTTCCAGAAAGCAGCGACGTTGATCTAGAAACGATCGGCAGAGGCTTCCGTGCCAGGCGCGGGCGCGTGCTGCTACGCGAGTCGGTGAACGTCTCGGCGGCTGGTGGCCCGGCTCCGGCGGCAGATTGGAAACCTCAGGATGTTACGCCAGACCTGAGCCGAGCGATGACCGCCGAGACTCTCGCGGCGGCGCGGGCGGCCATTTGCAGAGCCTTCGGCGTGCTTCCGGGGCTGTTCTACCAACAGGCACAAGGGCCGCTTGTACGCGAGGCGCAACGCCACCTTGCGGCGTGGACATTGCAGCCGATCGCCGAGCTTATCGCCGAGGAGGCGACGGCGAAGCTCGGAGCTGCGATCAAGATGGACGTGCTTCGCCCAACGCAAGCCTTCGACAGCGGCGGCGCGGCGCGGGCGCTCGGGGCGCTCGTCTCGGCGATGGCCGAGGCGAAAGCGGCTGGCTTGCCACCTGAAGTTCTGGCAGGCGCGTTCAGGAGGCTGGATTGGGAAACTTGAGGTCACTTCGTCCGGCGGCGCAGGCGGACGCCGGCGCCGCCGCCATTCTCTGCAATGAACTCGACGCCGCCAGCCTCAAGGGCGGCGCGCATCTTCGCAACTGCATCTGTAGAAACGTTAGCCCCTTTGCCAGTTTCAAAGCGCTTGACTGTCGGATGAGACAGACCGGCCGCTTCCGCAAGCTGTTCCTGGGACCATCCAAGTAGACCTCGCGCTGCGCGCGCCTGGGCGACGATCATTATGGGCTTGACCATTTTTGGATCATTTCATATGATCCAATTTGTATCACAAGCGGTATGCGCGAACAATCACGCCGGACAATGACGTCTCGGCGAACGCTACCGTATTGCCAGTGATGGAGCGCCCAATGGCTGACTCGCCGAATACGAGAACTTTGCTCAATCGTCGTCTGTTTCTCGCGGCTGGCTCTGCCGGAGCCGTCTTCGGGGCGCTGAGCGCGGCGGTAGCCGTTGAAGTCGGCGACCCGCTCTCCGCGCTGATCGAGCGTCACCGCGATATCTACAAACAATTCAACGACATATGTAAGATTGAGGGTGATATTGAAGCAAGCGACCCGCTCTTCGAAGCGGTTAATGAGGAGTGGCGGCGGTTGGATGATGCCGAATGTCTGGCGATGGGAGAGCTTCTAGATTTTCCCGTGAATAGCCTGGAGCAGATGAAGGCCAAGGCGTCATATCTGCGCGGCTATTTCGGTCGCGGCCACCTGGAAGGTAACCAGTTCATGGCTTTCCTTGACAGCCTAATTGCGTAAGGCTGGAGACGACAAATCTCAAATAAAACAAAGCAAAAGAACGCCTGCGTCGGCGAGGGTCGACGCAGGCGGGAGCATCTCGCCCGCTATCGGTTCGACGCGATCCGAGATGCGATTGCGACCATCATGCGTGATGATGAGCGTTCATGAACCTTTGCGAGATCAAGTATGAGGAAACAAGTCACAAAGATTATATTAGCTTCCTCGAGTACCATCGCGAAATTGAACTGTGGCCGGAACGCGATCAATAAAGCTGTGGAAAAATGCGAGAGGGCGCGGCACAAGGCCGCGTCCAATTCGTCACTGCGCCACTTCCAGAGAAGTGACCGGAAACGTGTCGCTTTCTTTTTTCCAAGGGGCTTTGTCCTGCACGAACCAAGTGCACCATGCGGTTATAGTCCCATATTTTTCGGCAACTTCGTCCACGGTCATCTTTGGGCCGCCCGATTTGAGCCGAACCACTGAACCAGTTTTGATTTCGTCAGCCATTGCTGTCACTCCGATGAGATTCGCGTAGGAAGTGTAGCATTGGCGGTCCTCTCCCGTCACCATTCGAGCAACGCACAAATGGACTTGACGCAACCCGTCATTTGATATTGACTCGAATAGGCGGAGGCGATCGAGATGGCGACCCCTGGCGAGCTGGTGAAAGTGATAGCGGCCTCGACGGGTGAGGACGAGGCGACTGTTGCGCAGCACGACCGCAACCTTGTCATGGCTGGGCTGCGATCAAAAGGGGGGCGTGGGCGCAGCGCAGCGAATGTGAAGCCGCGCGACGCGGCGCACATTTTGACGGCAATCCTTGGAAGCCCACGCGTCAAGGACAGCGTTGAAACAGTAGAGCGCTATACGCTCACGCAAGAGCATCATGCTTATTGGCACGAGCATTACCCCGATAAGTTGCAGGGCATGGGAAAAGCAAATGTCTGGGAAGACTACGGAATCCCAGAGTTGGCCAAGCTTCCACCTGATCATTCGTTTGTTGATGCTCTCTCAGTCATCATAGCTATCGCAGCCGAAGGGAAATTGAAAAATGAACTGAGTGGATATTGGTCTCTGGAAAACATCAAGATCATTGTCACTTCGCCGTCGACGTACGCACGTA
The DNA here is from genome assembly GCF_036560965.1 of Methylosinus sp. NCBI lineage: Bacteria > Pseudomonadati > Pseudomonadota > Alphaproteobacteria > Hyphomicrobiales > Methylocystaceae > Methylosinus > Methylosinus sp. The sequence continues at coordinate 18,199 of NZ_DATBQF010000062.1, forward strand.
TTTCAATAAGTTATTTCCAACACAAGGACCAAAATGCTTCGGTTCAAGCGGACTACCGGCCGAACGATCTACCTGCGGATTGGGTGAAGAACAAGGGGTTGCGTCGCTCAACGGAAATGAATGCACTTCCGATCATCTACATTGGCGCGCTTCTAGCCGGGCGGTTGGACGAACTTCCTAAGCTCTGTTTTGATTCGGCGCGTGAAGATGGGGGTGCCCGGGAATGACGAACGCGACCCGTAAACCTCGCATCTCTCAATCGGAAATGACGAAGGCTCTCCGCGCCGCGCGCGATTCCGGCCATAACGTCCAGCGCGTGGAAATCGAGCCGGGCGGTCGCGTTGTCGTCATAATGGGCGAACCTGAGCAAACGGCAGTAAGTTCGATTGATGTAGAACTTTCCCGCATCCTGGAGCGTCGCCAATGAAGTGGCGCTACGTCAAACGCGACGTGAGCCGTCACGGGCAGGTTCGTTGGTATTTCCGACGCGGCGGCGAGCCAAAGGTGAGGCTCCCAGATTATCCCGGCGCGTCGAAGGAGGCGGAAACGGCCTATTATGCCGCACTCGACCGCAAGCCATCTGCGCCCGCGCCAATGGCGGATACATGGCCAGCCGGATCGTTTGGGGCGCTCGTCACGCGCTACATCAATTCCCCGAAATATCAATCTCTCGCGCCTATAACGCAGGCGGGCTATCGACGCCAGCTTGACAGGCTCCGGGAGAGCATCGGCCTTCTGCCCTATCGCGAATTTCGGCGCCGCCATGTCGTTCGCCTGGTGGAGGCCAAAGCCGGTCGGCCCGGCGAGGCCAATAATGTCCTGAAGGCGTTGCAGGCGCTATTCACCTACGCGCTGAAAGCGGAGTTGCTGGATTTGCCCGTATCGCCCGCTGCAGGCGTCGAAAAGCTGAAGGTCACGGGGCCTCGTGCAGGGGGCTCGGAAACATGGCTCCCCGAACATGCCGCGATGTTTCGCGCGCGCTGGCCTCTCGGCACGCCGCAGCGGACGGCGTTCGAAATTTGCTGGAATACGGGCCTTCGGATCGGCGACGCGCTTCTCCTCGGGCCGCAACACGTTCGCGACGGGCGTGTGCGAATGACGACGCGCAAAAAGGGCGTCGCTGTCGATAACCCGGTTTTGCCTGAACTTGCGGAAGCGCTAGCCGCAGTGCCCACGCGGCATCTAACCTATCTCGCGACGCAGGGGGGGGAGAACTCGCTCGGCGAAGGCCGCTTATACGTGGTTTTCGAAAGCAGCGAGGGCGGCAGAAATCCCCCCGAAATACTCATCCCACGGTTGCCGTAAGGGTCTCATGACTGAGGCGGCCGAAGGTGGCGCGTCCGACGAACAGTTGGCGGCGCTGGGCGGGCATAGCTCCACAAAATCGGTTTCCAGCTACACCAAAAAAGCGCGGCGCGGCGTGCTCGCAGATGGTGCCGTCGCGCGCCTCGAAAGGGGAGAAAACAGAACATCCATCGGCCCACCTTCTAAAAAAGTGGGTCAAAATGGCGTGTAACCATCTGAAAATGAAGGAGAATTTTGCATGAATGGCAGGAGTGGAGGGGCTCGAACCCCCAACCCCCGGTTTTGGAGACCGGTGCTCTAGCCGATTGAGCTACACTCCTGCGGGACGGCGCGCCGTCGGGCTTCTCATGCCGCATCAGGGCCGAGGATGCAAGCGCCGGGGCTTCGCCCTGGCGCATTTTGGAGTCGAGGACGAGCGCCGGGGCTCGCCCTGGCGCATTTTGGCGTCAGGAATTGCCGCCCGAGAGCACCGTCACGGCGCGGCGGTTCTGCGACCAGCAGGAAATGTCGTCGCAGACGGCGACCGGCCGCTCCTTGCCATAGCTGATCGTGCGGATGCGCGGCGCCGCCAGCCCGCGCGAGGCGAGGTAGCTTTTCACCACTTCGGCGCGGCGGGCGCCGAGCGCGAAATTATATTCGCGCGTGCCACGCTCGTCGGCATGGCCTTCCACGGTGAAGGAATAGCGCCCATAGCGCGTCAGCCAGTCGGCCTGCTTGTCGAGGGTGGCCTGCGCGGTCGGCGTCAGCTCGCTCGAATCGGTCTCGAAATAGACGCGGTCGCCGACATTGACGACGAAATCCTGCGGGCTTCCGGGCGCCGCATAGCCGCCGCGGCCATTGGCGCCGGCGAGCGCGGCGTTTTCGTCCTCGGCGTTCTTGGCGCAGGCGGCGAGCGAGACCGCCGCCAGCAGGGCGACGGCGAAGCGCAGGGCGCGCGCGGCGGTAACGAATGCCATGTCCTCGAAACTCCTCTGACGACGGCTCTACTGTCGCCAGTCCTATCCGCGCAGGGGTTAAACGAAGGTTCCGTCAACCTTGACGAAAGCTTTGCGCGCCCCGCTGCGGCGCATCGAATGTCGGTAAGGTTAACGTGAGCTTGATCGTCGATGCGGTCGATGGCGCGAGTGAGGCGAAAAGGCGGCGCGAAAGGAGACGCAGGGAATTGCGGATGGGGAATGCGGGGCTGGACCGCCGCGCCGATCATCGTTAGCAATTCATACATCATGCGGCGGAGGGAGTCGGAGACGATGCGCGACCTGAAACGCTCCGCCCGACGCTTCGGCGCGCCGCTTTGCGCGGCTTTCGGAGCCGCCATGCTCGCCGGCTGCGTCGACACGGCGGTGGAGATCGGCCATCCGCGTCCCGAGCAGCTCGCCCAGCGGCAACGTCCGGCGCCGCGTCCCGGCGTCAGCCCGCGCGGCGCGCCGGTGGCGCTCACCAGTTTCGAAGGCGCGCCCGAAGCGGCGCTCGCTCGGTTCCGCCCGGTCTTCGCCCGCGCCGCGGAGAGCCGCGACATCGGCTCCGCCGGAGAGCCGGACGCCGCCTATCGTTTGCGCTTCTATCTCACCGCCTATGCGGGCGCGGAGGGGACGACGCGCTTCGCCTATGTCTTCGACGTCTTCGACCGCAATGGACGGCGCGCCCGTCGTCTGACCGACGAGATCGCCGTGCGGGGCGATGGCGATCCCTGGACGCTGCTCGACGACAGGGCGCTCGCCGAGGTCGCGGCGCGCGGAGCCGCCGCGCTCGCCGCCTTTCTCTCCGATACGCCCGAGGCGATCGCGGCCGCGGCAGGCGGCGAATCGGGCGTGACGATCGCCGCCGCCACACGCGGCGAGCCGGCTGCGGCGCAGAATGGTCCCAAGGCGCTGGGGCTCGCCGAAGCGAAATGATCGTTCCCGCTGCCGATCCAGCGAGCCGTCCTCCGGCGGATTGACGTCGTCGCCGCCTTTCTGTATCGATTTCGCTACATAAGGTCGCGGAGGCGAAAGCCGTCGCGCCAGGGGATGGGGTGCCCCCTATAACCGCCGAAAAGGCTGATGACTCCTGCTGAAACCGATGATCGCGAGATCATCGAACGAGGGCGTTCGCGCTCGATATGCAGGAGTACGGCTATGAATCAGGATCTCTCGGTTTTCATCACTCCCTTCGCTCTCGTCATCGGATGCGGGCTGATCGCCGTGGGCGGTCTCTTCTTCATCGACATCAAATTTCTGCGGTCGCAATTCCAGGCGATCGTGGCGCTTGTGATCGGCGGCTTCATTATCGCGGCGCTGGAGGTCGTGCTCGCCGGCAGCAGCGTCTCCTTCTTCAAGGCGCAGCAGGTGCAGACCTCCGTTTGCGAGCTCGAGGGCGAATCGGCGCATCCGGAGGCGCGTCTCGGCGGCGACGCCCACATCATTCACAAGCACATCCTCGGCTGCATGCAGGAGGCCGGCTATGAATGGTCGCCGACGCATCGCAATTGCAAGGACGCGCCGGTCGCCACCAATCCCTATTGCTATCTGCCGGCGAGCGGCTTCGACCGCACCATCACTGCATTCCAGCTGAGATTCGAATAGCCCGGGCGCGACGGCGCGGCTAAGGTCTCTCTCCGCCCGCGGGGCGCTTGCCGTTTGGAGTTCTTGCTCCATTTGACCTCGAGACTGAGGGGAAGGCGGCGCCCCGTCGGGACCAGACGGGAGACGCACCGATGAACGAGGACATATCCGCCTTCGTGGCTCCGCTGACGCTGATTCTCGGGGGCGCGCTTCTGGCGCTCGGCGGTCTGTCCTTCATCGGGATCGATTATTTCGACAGCAAGTTCAAAGCGCGCGTCGCCTTCGCGATCGGCCTCGCCTTCATCGTCGCCACCGAGCTCGTCTTCGTGACCAGCAGCAGTAGCGGGCGCTATTTCGCCGGGCTGAAGATCGACGTGACCGATTGCGAGCTCGACAGCGAGTCCAAGCTGCCCGACGAGCGGCACAAGAACAGCCGCGTGCTGCACGATCATATCGTCGGCTGCATGGAGCGGCTCGGCTATGAATGGAACGTCGACCACGAGCATTGCAAAGAGGCGAAGATCGCCACGAATTCCTTCTGCTATCTGCCGACGCGGCCGGTGGCGCGGGCGATCGTGCGGTTTCAGACAGCCTTCGAATGATCCGGCTTCGAATGATCGCGGCGCTCAGGCGCGATCCACCGCCTCGCCGGGAACGAAAGCGTCGAAGGCCGCCCAGAACTGCTCGCGCAATTCGTCGCGCTCCATCAGCAATTCATGACGCGCGCCGGGAACCGCTATGAGGCTCGCGACCGGAAGCCGCTGCGAGAAGCGCTCGATCGCGCGCGAGGATACGATGCGGTCGCGTCCGCAGAGAAAGGCCATCACCGGCGTGCGCACGGCGCGGGCGTATTCGGGCGCGGCGAATTGCTTCATCAGGCGGAAGGCGGCGTTGGCCCAGCCGACGGTCGGATCGCCGACCGCCAGTTGCGGCGAGGCGCGCACCACATCGGCGTTGCGGGTGAAGCGCGCGGGGTCGGAGGTCAGCCGATTGCTCTCGAAGGGCAGCTCCTCGAGCGATTTCGGACCGCCGCCCGGCACATACATCGCGCCGAGCCCGAACATGTCGAGCGTGTCGGCGATCGCGCGCGCGCCGATCGGAAAGCGCATGCCTTCGAAATCGATCATCGGCGCCGCGACGATCACACGATCGAAGGGCGAGCGCGCCGAATGGGCGCGGTCGAGCAGAATGGCGCCGCCCATGGAATGGGCCAGCGCATGCCAGGGCGAGGGGCATTCGAGCGCCAGAACATCGGTGATGAAGGCGTCGAGATCGCGCTGATAGAGCGCGAAATCGTCGACATGGCCCTTGCGCGGATCGGAAAGGTCGCGCTCCGAGCCGCCCTGTCCGCGCCAATCCAGCGTCACCACATGAAAGTCGCGCGCGAGCAGATCGTTGATCGTCTCGAAATATTTCTCGATGAACTCCGCGCGGCCTTGGAACAGCGCGACCGTGCCGATCGCGCCGCGTGGCGGCGAAAAGCTCGCGGCGCGCAACATGCGTCCGTCCGCCGTGCGAATGGCGAAGACCTTCGCATTGGGCGGCGCGGGATTGTTCGGCGTCGCGAAGAGCTTTGGTTCGGTGAGCGGCATGTCTGGCGGTCCTGCTGCGGCCGGAGCGAAAGACGCTGCGCGCGCCTTTCGTCCCGTCTATCGCATTTCTCGTCCGACCGCGCAAAAGGCGGCGGGTCAGAATTTCACCGTCATGCCCGCATAATAGGAGCGGCCGGGGCCGGGCACGGCTCCGGGCATGCTGGTCTTCTTGTAGTCCGCGTAATCGAATCCGCCGAGCGGCGAGTAGTAGCGCACATCGGCGACATTGGTGACGCCGAGATCGATGCGGAAAGCGTCCCATTCATAGCTGGTGCGCAGATTGACGAGCCCATAGGAGGGCGTCCTCAATTCATTGCGCGCCGTGCTCACATGCGTCTTGCTGTCGACGAGCTGCAGCTCGACGGCGCTGCTCCAGCCGCCGAGCTTGTGCTCCAGCGCGAAACGCGCGTTGAGCGGCATGATGTGATAGAGCCCGTCGCCGCGATCGAGATTCTCGCCATAGACATAGCCGATCACGCCCGAGAGCGTGAAGCGGCCCACGTCCGCCGCCTCGTACAGCTTGCCGCGGCCGGAGAGATCGAAGCCATAGAGCTCCGCCTTGTGATTGCGGAACTGCAGGATCGGGAACCAGCTGCCATTCTTGTCGGCGAAGCCGCCGACGCGATCGGCGTCGATGAAATTCTCGACATAGCTGAAGTAGGGCGTCGCCTTCGCTTCCCAATCATGATCGACCGGGTCGCGCCAGGCGGCGGTGAAGCTCACCGTATGCGCGACCTCCGGCTTCAGATCGGGATTGCCGACATAGCCATTGGCGTCGCCGAACCAGCCGATCATGCTGCTCGCCATGCCGCCGACGCCGAACACATAGCGCTCATAGAGATTGGGCGAGCGCGTCTTGCGCGAATAGCCGAGCTCATAGGCGCTCGTCTCATCCGCCTGATAGCGTAGGAGCGCCGTCATGTCGAAATTGACGTCGGTGCGCGCATGGCTGCGGGCGTTGAAGGCGCGCGCCGCCGTCGCGTCTGGATTGGACATGCCCATCATGCCCATCGGGATGGGATTGCGCGGATCATAGGCGCTGGCGTCGCCCGTGCTCATCCACACGATGTCGTTGCGCACGCCGAGCACCGTCGTCCATTGCGGCGCCCATTTCGCTTCCCATTCCGCGAATGTGCCGATGCGATCACGCTGGCCGCCATTGATGTTCCAATAGGTTCCCGGACCCATCATCATGCTGCCGACGATCGGCGGCCACCAGTCGTTCAGATGATAGCCGTGGAATTCATTGCCGATGCGCAGCAGATTGGAGGCGTCGAGCGGAATGGCGGCCTTCACCAGATAGCCATAGTCCGTCCCGGAGGCGTTCATCGGCATATTGGCGGGCTGCTTGTCGTAGAGGAAGCCCATCTTATGCGCCGTATGATGCCAGAAGGCGCGCGCCTCGAGCTTTCCCCAGTCGAACGCGCCTTCATAGCCGGCGTCGACGGAGTAGCCGCGATTATAGGTCATATCCATGCGCTGATTGACGAAGCCCTGATAGGGGATGTTCTGATATCCGCCCCTCAGCGTGAAGAGATGTCCGTCGTTCTGATAGGCGAGCGTCGCCGAATGATTTTCGGAGATGAATCCGGTGGAGAGAACCTTGGGGCCATTGTCGCCCGAGTGATAATCGGAGCCGCGCGTGTAGCCGCCATTGTAGAGCAGGCTGAAATGCTCGGTGGCGACATTCGCCGTTCCCGAGACGCCGAAGCCGCTGTTGGAGCTGCGGAAGAATCCAGAGACCGAGCCGGAGGCGATGACGCCCGGCGCGATGGACGGGCCGGGCGCCGCGACGCGCGGATTTGCGAAGATAGGGGGCTTCGGCTCGACTGAAATCGTGCCCGCGATCGAATCGCCGCCCTTGCTCACCGGCGTCACGCCGGAGAGAACCTCGATCTTTCCGACATTGCTCGGATCGATATAGGAGAGCGGCGGATTCATGTGATTGGCGCAGGCCGAGGTGATCTCGGCGCCGCCGAGCAGAATCTTGATGCGGTCGTCGGCGAGGCCGTGCAATGCGGGAAGACGCGACACGCCGCCCGCCTCATAGAGATCGACGCCCGGCGCCCCGTAGAGAAGCTGCGCCGCGTCGCTGGCGTCGGGACGCCGCGCATCGAGCGTCTCGCCGCTGATTTGCGTCGCGCCGATCGGCGTGAAGGGTCCATCGGCGTGGCGTGTGGCCGCGCGCAGCGCACGCTCGCGCTCCGCCGCTATGTCGATCGGCGGCAGCGGAACGGCGCCGGCGTCGTTGCGCACGGTCTGGTTCTGCGCGAGCACGATGGCGACGCTGCGTCCATCGCGCGCGAGACGATAGCCGATGCCGGTTCCCGCGAGCAGACGATCGAGCGCGTCTTCCAGCGTGAAGGCGCCGGAGAGTCCGCGCGTCGTGAGATCGCGCGTCAGCCGCGATTTGTAGACGAGCTGCGCGCCCGTGGCGTCGGCGAGGCGATTGAGCGCGAAGGCGATGGAGCCCGGCGGAATCTCATAGCTGCGCACGGCGGCGGAGAGCTCGGCCTCCGGCATTGCGACATGCGCGATGGCCGGCGCCTCCTGCCCGAGGACGAGAGCGCTCAGAGCCGTCGCTATCGCTGTCGCGCCCATGTTCTTATTCTCGAGACAAAAAAATCGCCGCCTCATCCGCCGCTCTCCGAGTTCTCAGCAGGGACGAAACTGTCCCTCTGTGAACTCTGACGAATGGAGCGCGCAAACACGCACGTCCGGACGACGAAAAAAACTCAGCGCAGGATGCGGCGTTCCGTCTCATCCGCGCAGCACCACGAAATAGTCGCCGATGTGAATCGCATCGAGATCGAGCGAGGCTTCGATCGCGCGCAGCGCGCCGATCGGATCGGCCGCGTCGAACACTCCGGTGACGCGCAGCTTGCGGACGGCGGCGCTCGGCGCCAGCACATAGCCGTGGTGATAGCGCGCGAGAATGTCGACGACCTCGCCGAGCGGGCGATCCACGAAGATCAGCTTGCCGCGTCGCCAGGCGGTCTCGTCCCGCACGGCGACGGGGACGGGCGCGCTCGCCGGCGCCGCCGGTCCGAAGTCGCATTGGCGGCCTTCTTCGACCAGCGTCGTCTCGCCGCGGCTCGCGACGGAGACTTTGTGCTCGGCGACGGTCACGCGCGCGCCGCCCCCCTCGAGCGCGATGTCGAAAGAGGTGCCGAGCGCCGTCACCGCGCCGCCCGCCGCCGTCACGACGAAAGGCCGCGTCGCGTCCGCCGCGACCTCGAAAAAAGCCTCGCCTTCGAGCAGCGTCAGCGCGCGCCTCCCGGCGGCGTAATGCACCGCGATCGCCGATCTCGCGCCGAGCTGGACCTTCGATCCGTCCGCCAGGCCGATGATGCGCGTCTCGCCGGTGGCGGTGCGGAAATCGGCGCTCCAGAGGAGACGCAGATCGTCGAAGCACGCCAGCGCCGCCAGCGAGGCGGCCAGCGCCGCCGCCGCGGCCCATCGGCGTCGTCTCGGCGCCTGCGTCGGGGCGGCGGCGCGGCGGGGCTTCAGCGCCCGCACGTCGCCCAATAGCGCGCAAATCTCCTCGAAGGCCGCGGCGTTGGCGGAATCGGCGAGCCAGGCCTCGAAAGCGGCGCTCTCGATGGCGGACAGCCGGCCGCCGTCGCGCCTCACCCACCAGGCGACGGCGGCGTCTTCGGCGTCGGTCGATTCGTCGGGCTCGCGGTCGTCGTTCGGGCCGCCGGTCATCGGTCGCAACTCGCTCCTCACACTTACAGACGAACGAGGGCGCGAAAAGGGATGCGCCGCCGCCGATTTTTTATCGCGCCGCATTTCGGCAGCGACGAATGGCGATGCGCAAATGCCGATCCACCATATTGCGGGAAATGCCGAGACGCCGCGCGATCTCGTCCTGCGGGACATCCTCGTGCATGCGCAGGACGAAGACCTCCCGGCATTTGGGCGGCAGCGTCTCGATCGCCTCGGCGAGCAGGCGCGCGCGCTGGTCCGCGTCGAGCCGCTGCTCGGCGGTGGCCTCCTCGGAAGGCGTGTCGCAGGCGTCGGCGTCGGCGACGAAAATCTTCGTCTCCAGCCTGCGCCGGCGCGAAAAATCCATCGCCAGATTGACGGCCGTGCGGCGCAGATAGGCGGGGGGATCGGCGATCTCCTCCGTCATATTGCGATGCATGACGCGCAGGAACGCCTCCTGGACGATGTCCGGGGCGTGATCGGGGCCGACGCGCCGCGCCAGCAGCCGCGTCAGCTCGCGCTGCGTGCGCGCGAATAGATCGCGCAGGGAGGTGAATTTGCCGTCGGGCAATTTGCTGCCGGGCATGGCGCCATCCGTCGAGGCGTCCGCCGGGCGCCGAGAGCGGCGTCCGGTCTGTCTTTCCTCATGTCGAAAAGGGCCGCGGAAACACGGCGCGGATCAGGCGAGGAGCGGATCAGGCGAGGGGAGGGGCGCGCGACGACCAGGAGCTCGCCCAGCCGACCGGCTCGCGCTCCGCCGGCGCCGCCCGGCCTCGAGCGAGCGGGACGGTGGAGAACACGGGAAAAGCGAAAGCCGGCTCCTGGCCCTCCGGCGCCGCGAGCGGCGGGGCGTCGCGTCCGGCGACGCAGAGAATGCAGCAAGGGGAGTGATCGCGCTCGGCCGGCGGCGCGCCGTCCCTATGCGGCTCGCAATAGGCGGAGGCGGAAACGCCGGGAGCGTCCGCCGGCGCATGCGCTCGGGCGATGGCGGCGGTGAACAAAGCCTGCAGCGCGAAAAGGCAAAGCGCCAGCGTCGAGACGAACATGCGTCTCGCCACGGGGGTGCATGACATTGAGCCGTTCGCCATGCGCGACCCTAGAGCCGGGAAATTTCCGCCGTCAATGAAATCGTCGCGCTCGCGGTGAAAAACTCGGGCCCCGTCACAAATTTGCGACACCAGCCCATCGTCGGCGCCTCTTGCATGGCGCGAAACGCGTTCCCACATCAATTTCAGCGCGGGCCGTAGCGGACGCGCTTCATCCCCGGCGCGAGCGGGGACGATGCCCCTCGCGCTCCACTGTCGCTTCTAGGAGGACATGTCATGCGTCACTTCGATCTCTCCCCGCTGTATCGCTCGACCGTCGGCTTCGACCGCCTGTTTTCCCTGCTCGACCAGGGCGCGGGCCCGGAGGCGGCTCCCGCCTATCCCCCTTATAATATCGAGCGCACGGGCGAGAACGCCTATCGCGTGACCCTGGCCGTGGCCGGCTTCGCGCAAGAAGATCTGTCGATCGAGACGCGCGAGAACACGCTGACCATCAAGGGCGCCAAGGAACCCGCGCCCGAGACCGGCGTCAAACGCGAAATCCTGCATCAAGGCATTGCGGCGCGAGCCTTCGAGCGGCGCTTCCAGCTCGCCGATCACGTCGTCGTGACCGGAGCGACCCTCGCCAATGGCCTGCTGCATGTCGATCTGGTCCGCCAGATTCCCGAGGCGCAGAAGCCGCGCCGCATCGAGATCGGCGGCGGCGCTCCGGCGCAGACGATCGACGCCAAGGCCGCCTGATCGGCCTTCGATAGGCGCTGAAAAATCGAGGCGTCCCCGTGGGACGCCTCTTTTTTTGGTCAGCCGCCGGGCGTGGGCGTGGGCGTCGGCGTGGACGTGGGCGGCTCGCCCGTCGGCGGCGCCTTGGTCTGTTCCGCCGACACCGGATTGGCGGGCGGCGAAGGCGCGGGGCTCGCGGCCGTCGGCGCAGCGGTCTGGGGAGCAGCGGTCGGGGGCGCCGCGGTCTGGGGAGCAGGAGCGGCCTGCTGATGGCCGATGGCGGCGGACGGCTCCGGGGCGGGCGCGGCGGCGTGAGGCGTCGTCTCCTGTGGAGGCGTCGGGGCTTTCGGCTCGGAGGGCGGCGTCGGCGCGGCGCCGGTCGCGGGGGCCGGTCCGGATTGCTGTTGCGCCGGGACCTTGCGCTCGCCGGGCCGCGCGGAGGCGGGTTTGGGCCAGGCCGGCTTTTCGGCGCTATGCGGCGCGGCGGATTGCATCGGCGTCGGTCGCGCCGGCGGCTTGGTCGCCTGCGAGGGCGGGGCATGAGGAATGCGCTGCGTCTCGGGGCCGTCTGGCCGGGCGGCGGCATGGGTCCGGCCCGGCGTCTCCGCCCGCCGGGGCGTCGGCGCAGATTGCGGGGCGGGACGGCGCGGCTCGGCGCCGAGACCCGGCACGACCAGAGGATCGTCGACCGCGCCGGTCCGCCGCCCGTCATAGGGGTCGACCGGCGGTGCGCCGCGATAGGCGGCGGGCGGCGCGTCGCCATAGCCCGGCGCCTCGTGGACGATCTCCGGCCCGACGCGCCAGGATCTCAAAATCTCGCCCTCATAGGGGTCGATGAGGAAGCGCCGGTAGCGTCCGCGGCGGTCGACGCCGGTCGCCACCACCTGATCGCCGCGGCGGCCGAGGGCGCCGACGAGGTGAAAACCCTCTTCCTCGAGGATTCCGGCGATCGCCCGCGGCGAGGCGTTCGGCGCGGGCTCCGGAATCGGCTGGTGAAAGGCGTAGCCGAAGGGCCGAAAGAAGAAATCCGCCGCAGCCGGCGTCGCGGCCGCGAACGGCGCGAGGCTCGCGAGGGCGAGCAAGAGCTTCGGCCGCAAGAGCTTCGGCCGCAGTCTCGATAGCGTCATGAACCGCTCCACATCGTCATTGATCATCCGCCCCCGTCTCGACAGCGGAGCTTCCGCGACCAATGCGGCGAGCTTTGGACGCGGACGGCGCGTTCGGCGGGCGGAATGCGCCGGGATTTCGGTTTTGTGGAGGCAGATTGCTTGTGTGCTGCGCGTAAATCTGGCAACAATATTTCCCGCTGATATGTCAGCCTTGCTGACCATTCTCCTCCGATGACGCATTCGCGCGTCGCGGAGCTAATCGATGAATTCGACGACAGGGGACGGGGACGCAGGCGCGGCGATCGGGCCGAGCCGCCTCCGGACTCGCCCGGGAGACGCCGCCATGACCGCGATCGACGCCAGAGACCCCCTCCTGCCGCAGGCTCAGGGCCTCTACGATCCGTCCAAGGAGCACGACTCCTGCGGCGTCGGCTTCGTCGCCGATCTGCACAACGCCAAGAGCCACGAGATCGTCGAGATGGGTCTGCAGATCCTTCTCAATCTCGATCATCGCGGCGCCGTGGGCGCCGATCCCAAGCTCGGCGACGGCTGCGGCATTCTCGTGCAGATTCCGCACGGCTTCTTCGCGGAGGAATGCGCCAAGCTCGGTTTCGCGCTGCCGGAGCCCGGCCATTACGCCATCGGCCAGTTCTTCCTCACACGCGACCACGCGGAGCGCGCCAAGGCGAAGGAGCTCATCGAGGCGGCCGCCACGAGCCAAGATCTCGTCGTGCTCGGCTGGCGCGACACGCCGGTCGATTCGAGCGATCTCGGCGCGGCGGTGAAGGCGGTCGAGCCGGTGCATGGGCAGGTCTTCTTCGGCCGCGGCCCCTCGGTGACCGACGATGTCGATTTCGAGCGCCGCCTCTATCTGGCGCGCAAGACGGCCTCCAATGAAATCTATGCGCGCGGGCCCGTCGCCCGCGAGCATTACTCCGTCTCGGTGTCGTCGCAGACCATCGTCTACAAGGGCATGGTGCTGGTCTCGCAGCTCGGCGAATATTTCCTCGATCTGAAAGACCCGCGCTTCATCAGCGCCCTGGCGCTGGTGCATCAGCGCTTCGCCACCAACACGTTCCCGTCGTGGCGGCTCGCGCATCCGTATCGCTTCGTCGCGCATAATGGCGAGATCAACACGCTGCGCGGCAATCTCAACTGGATGGCGGCGCGGCAGGCCTCGGTCGCCTCGCCGCTGTTCGGCAACGACATCGAAAAGCTGTGGCCGATCTCCTATGAGGGGCAGTCGGACACCGCCTGCTTCGACAATGCGCTCGAGTTTCTCGTGCAGGGCGGCTATCCGCTCGCCCATGCGGTGATGATGCTGATCCCCGAGGCCTGGTCCGGCAATCCGCTGATGGACGCCGAACGCAAGGCCTTCTACGAATATCACGCGGCGCTGATGGAGCCCTGGGACGGGCCGGCGGCCATGGCCTTCACCGACGGCCGACAGATCGGCGCGACGCTGGATCGCAACGGCCTGCGCCCGGCGCGCTATCTCGTGACCGAGGACGGGCTCGTCGTGATGGCCTCCGAGATGGGCGTGCTGCCGATCCCGCAGGAGAAGATCGTCCAGAAATGGCGGCTGCAGCCGGGCAAGATGCTGCTCGTCGATCTCGAGCAGGGACGCATCGTCTCCGACGACGAGATCAAGAAGGAGCTGGCCTCCTCGCATCCCTACAAGCAATGGCTCGAGCGCACGCAGATCGTGCTCGAGGATTTGAAGCCCGTCGAGCCGCGCGCCTCGCGCGCCGATGTGTCCTTGCTCAATCGCCAGCAGGCCTTCGGCTATTCGCAGGAGGAGCTCGATCTGCTGCTCTTCCCCATGGCCGTCACCGGCCAGGAGGCGGTCGGCTCCATGGGCACGGATACGCCCATCTCGGCGCTCTCCGACAAGCCGAAGCTGATCTACACCTATTTCAAGCAGAATTTCGCGCAGGTCACCAATCCGCCGATCGATCCGATCCGCGAGGAATTGGTGATGAGCCTCGTCTCCTTCATCGGCCCGCGCCCGAACATTCTCGATCACGAAGGTTCGGCGAAGCGCAAGCGGCTCGAGGTGCGTCAGCCCATCCTCACCAATGAGGACCTCGAGAAGATCCGCTGCATCGGCCATATCGAAGACAGCTTCGACACCAAGACGCTGGACATCACCTATGGCGCCACGACCGGCGCGGCCGGTCTGCGCGAGGCGCTGAACCGGCTCGGCGAGCGCGCCGAAAAGGCGGTGAACGGCGGCTATAACATCATCATCCTCTCCGACCGCATGGTGGGGCCGGATCGCATTCCGATTCCGGCGCTGCTCGCCACCGCGGCCGTGCATCATCATCTCATTCGCCGCGGCCTGCGCACCTCGGTCGGCCTCGTCGTCGAGACCGGCGAAGCGCGTGAGGTGCATCATTTCGCGCTGCTCGCAGGCTTCGGCGCCGAGGCGATCAACCCCTATCTCGCCTTCGAGACGCTGGAGGCTTCGACCGACGAATTTCCGGCCGACGTCGACGGCCCTACGGCGATCAAGCGCTTCATCAAGGCGGTCGACAAGGGCCTTCTGAAGGTCATGTCGAAGATGGGCATCTCGACCTATCAATCCTATTGCGGCGGGCAGATCTTCGACGCCGTCGGCCTCGCGCAGAGCTTCATCGACGAATTCTTCCGCGGCACGACGACGCGCGTCGAGGGCGTCGGCCTGGACGAGATCGCGGCCGAGACGGTGCGCCGTCACAAGGACGCTTTCGGCGATGTGGCGATCTATCGCGACGCGCTGGATGTCGGCGGCGATTACGCCTTCCGCATTCGTGGCGAGGCGCATAGCTGGACGCCGCATACGGTGTCGCTGCTGCAGCACGCCGTGCGCGCCAATGCGCAGGACAAATATCGCGCCTTCGCGCAGCATCTGAACGAGCAGGACGAGAAGCTGCTCAATCTGCGCGGCCTGTTCCGCGTCAAGACGGCGGAGGAGGATGGACGCGCGCCCGTTCCGCTCGACGAGGTCGAGCCGGCGAATGAGCTCGTCAAGCGTTTCTCCACCGGCGCCATGTCCTTCGGCTCCATCTCGCGCGAGGCGCATACGACGCTCGCCATTGCGATGAATCGCATCGGCGGAAAATCCAACACGGGCGAGGGCGGCGAGGAGCCGGAGCGCTTCAAGCCGCTGCCCAATGGCGACAGCGCGCGCTCGGCGATCAAGCAGGTGGCGTCTGGGCGTTTCGGCGTGACGGCGGAATATCTCGTCAATTCCGACATGATCCAGATCAAGATGGCGCAGGGCGCGAAGCCCGGCGAAGGCGGACAATTGCCCGGCGACAAGGTCGATGCGGTGATCGCCAAGGTGCGTCATTCGACGCCGGGCGTCGGCCTCATCTCGCCGCCGCCGCATCACGACATTTATTCGATCGAGGATTTGGCGCAGCTGATCTTCGATTTGAAGAACGTCAATCCGCGCGCCAATGTGTCGGTGAAGCTCGTCTCCGAAGTGGGCGTCGGCACGGTCGCCGCCGGCGTCTCCAAGGGCCGCGCCGATCATGTGACGATCTCGGGCTATGACGGCGGCACGGGCGCCTCGCCGCTCACCTCCATCAAGCACGCCGGCAGCCCGTGGGAGATCGGCCTCGCCGAGACGCATCAGACGCTGGTGCTGAACGGTCTGCGCGCGCGCATCGCGGTGCAGGTCGACGGCGGCTTGCGCACCGGCCGCGACGTCGTCGTCGGCGCGCTGCTGGGAGCGGACGAGTTCGGCTTCGCGACGGCGCCGCTGATCGCCGCCGGTTGCGTGATGATGCGCAAATGCCATCTCAACACTTGCCCCGTCGGCGTCGCGACGCAGGACCCGGTGCTGCGCAAGCGCTTCGTCGGCCAGCCCGAGCATGTCATCAACTTCTTCTTCTTCGTCGCCGAGGAAGTTCGCGAGCTGATGGCGGCGATGGGCTATCGCCGTTTCGAGGAGCTGATCGGCCAGATGCAGATGCTCGACAAGGAGATGGCGCTCGCCCATTGGAAGGCGAAGGGTCTCGACTTCTCGAAGCTGTTCCACAAGCCGGCGGGCGAGGGCGCCGCGATCCGTCACAGCTTCATGCAGGATCACGGGCTCGACAAGGTTCTGGACAATAGACTCATCGAGGCGGCGCGCGCCTCGATCGATCGCGGCGCGAAGACGTCCATCGAGACGGCGATCCGCAATGTCGATCGCTCGACCGGCGCGATGCTGTCGGGCGAGGTGGCGCGCATCTATGGCCATGCCGGCCTGCCCGAGGACACGATCGACATTCGCGCGACCGGCACGGCGGGGCAGAGCTTCGGCGCCTTTCTCGCGCGCGGCGTGACGCTGCGGCTCGAGGGCGAGGCGAACGACTATGTCGGCAAGGGCCTCTCGGGCGGCAAGGTCATCGTCTATCCCTCGCGCGAGGCCAAGCAGATCATTCCGGAAAAATCGATCATCGTCGGCAATACGGTGCTCTATGGCGCGATCGCCGGCGAGGCCTATCTGCGCGGCGTCGCCGGCGAGCGTTTCGCCGTGCGCAATTCGGGCGCCTATGCCGTCGTCGAGGGCGTCGGCGATCACGGCTGCGAATATATGACCGGCGGCGTCGTCGTCGTGCTGGGTCAGACCGGCCGCAATTTCGCAGCCGGCATGTCGGGCGGCGTGGCCTATGTGCTGGATGAGGACGGCGGCTTCGCCGAGCGCTGCAATCTCGCCATGGTCGATCTCGAGCCGCTGCGCGACGAGGAGGCCGCGATGACGCAGGCCTATCATCAGAGCGGCGATCTCGAGCAGCATGGCCGCGTCGATGTGATGACCGATATGACGCGCTTCGACGCCGAGCGCCTGAAGCATCTCGTCTCCAATCATCTGCGCTACACGGGCTCGACGCGCGCGCGCGCGATCCTCGACGATTGGGAGAGCTACAAGCCGAAGTTCCGCAAGGTGATGCCGGTCGAGTATCGCCGCGCGCTCACCGAATTGCTGGCGCGCAGCCAGAGCGGCGAGAAGCTGAAGGCGGCCGGCGAATAAGGACGCGCCGGCGCGTCACGCCGCCGGCGCCTCGACCCGAATGTGTAGAACTTCCGGCGGCGCGCCGAAGCGCACCGGAAGCCCTGTGCATCCCAATCCGCCGGAGACGACGAGATGCTTCTCGTCCTCGACGATATGTCCATAGACATAGCGATTGCCGAAGCGCGAGGGCACGATCGGCGCCCAGCCGAAGAGCCGCACCTGTCCGCCATGCGTATGTCCGCAGAGCGTCAGAGCGACGCGCTCCGGCACTTGCGGAAAAATGTCGGGCTCATGCGCCAATAGGATGACGGGATCGTCGGTCGTGACGGCGGCGAGCGTCGCCGGCAGATCGTCGAGCCCCTTCCATCGGCGGCGTCCGACCGGAATCGCATATTGATCGGCGAGGCCGGCCAGCCAGAACGAGCGGTCGCCATGCGCCAGACGCACGGCCTGATTTTCATAGACGGGAATCGAATTGTCCTCGAGCGCGATGCGCGCGGGAGCCGCGCCGCCGCCGTGGCGCCGAACCTTGCGATCGTCCCACATGTCGTGATTGCCGAGGATCGCATGGACGCCGAGCGGCGCCCTGAGACGCGCGAGCGCGCGCGCCCATTGCGCCGACGGAATCGGCGTGGCGAAATGATGCAGTCCGGCGACATAGTCGCCGAGCAGCACGATGACGTCGGGCCGGAGCGCGTTCATCCGATCGACAATGGCGTCGATGCGCTCGATCGACATCCAGGGATCGCAGGCGTGGAGATCGGAGAGCGCCGCGATCTCCAGGGCGAAGCCCTTCGGCCAGTTGGACGGCGCGACGCGATAGCGGGCGACGCGCGGCGCCTGCAGCGGCCCATAGCCGAACGCATAGGCGGCCCCCGCGAAGGCGGAAGCCGCGCCGGCGAGCGCGCCCCGCAGAAAGGCGCGCCGGGTCAGCATGGTCATGGCGTCTCCCACATGGCTCGTCTGGCCGAGAACCGACGTGTGACGTCAAAGCCGATCAATGCGTCCGTTTCGAGTTGCGCTTCGCGGGCGGCGTCGTTTCGCCGACTCATCTCGCCGCGGGGAATGGCCCCTCGTCGAGAAAATAGCCATAGCCCGGCGCGGGCCGCGGAGGAACCGGATCGGCCGCCGTATAGGCGCCGGGGCGATAGCTGCGATCGTAAGGATTGCTCTGCGGATAATAGGCCGGCTCGATAGAGGGCGGGGGAGCGAATTCATTGGCGCGATAGCGCGCTCTGATCGGCCGCGGCCACGCCGCCGCATCCTCTTCCGCCGCGACGCGGTCGTAACGCTGCGGCGCCATTGCAGCGCGTGCATAGGCCGGCTCCGGCTCCCGCCAGCGGCGCGCCGAGCGGGCAGGGTGAATCGGCCGGAAATCGGCGGCGGCCCGCGGTGAGAAATCATCGGGGCCGAGCCCGCGAATGACGACCGGTCCGCGCGCGCCGGCGAAGGACGCGGTGGGAAGGCCGGAGAGCGCGGCCAGCAAGGCCGCTGACAGAATCGTCGCACTGATACGCATGATCGACGCCTTTCGTCTCGAAGCAGAGCGCGGCAGGGCGGAAATATGCGCCGACGTGTCAAATCGGCGCGGCTCCCTGTCGCGCGCCTGCCAGGAGCAAGGCGCGTTCCCAATTCGTTAACCGTGAATTTTCGACAGCCGGGAATCGTTCGTCAGCCGAGCGTCTTCGTCAGCCGAGCTTGGCCTTCAGAGCATGGCCGGCGAGCGTCTTGCCGAGCGACCAGACAGCGCCCGGCGCGTGATGCGCCTCGGCGATGACCTTGTCGAAGGAACGCTCGATCCAATCGCAATCGAAATCATCGATGGTGAGCGGCGGCAGCAGCTTGATCGTGTGATTGCCATGGCCGGCGACTTGCGTCAGCACCTTGTGCTGCTCGAACAGCGGAATGCTGATGAGCTGGCAGAACAGGCCCGAATTGACCGTCTCGAGCAGGTTCCACGCGGCTTTCAGCTTCAGCGAACGCGGCTCGCCGAATTCGATTCCGATCATCAGCCCTTTGCCGCGCACATCGGCGACGAGCTCGTAGCGCTCCGCCATGGCGCGGAAGCAAGCGAGGAGCCGCTCGCCTTTGGCCGCGGAGTTCTCGACCAGACGCTCGCTCTCTATGACCTCGAGCGTGGCGAGGCCGGCCGCCATTGCGAGATCATTCTTTCCGAAGGTCGAACCATGCACGACCGCGCGATCCATGCGGTCGAACATTTTTTCGAAGATCCATTTGCGCGTCAGCACCGCGCCGACGGGGACATGGCCGCCCGACAGCGCCTTGGCGACGAGCACGAGATCGGGCTCGACGCCATAATGCTCTATGGCGAAGAACTTTCCGGTGCGGCCGAGACCGGTCTGAATCTCGTCGGCGACGAGCAAGGTCCCATATTTACGGCACAGCGCCGCCGCCTGCGCGAGATAATCTTGCGCCGGCATGTTCACGCCCTTGCCCTGAATGGGCTCGACGAAGAAGGCCGCGACGTCGCGATGGCGCAGCGCGTCCTCGAGCGCGACGAGATCGTCGAACGGAATCTCACGCGTGCTCGGCAGCAGCGGGCCGAAGCCTTTCTTGAAAATCTCGTCGCCATTGAGCGACAGCGAGCCATAGCTGAGTCCGTGAAAGGAATGCGCGCAATGGAGTATGCCCGCGCGGCCGGTCGCCGCGCGCGAAAATTTGATCGCCGCCTCGACGGCCTCCGTGCCCGAATTGGTGAAGAAGACTTTGTCGAGATAGGGCGCGAAGCCGAGCAGCCGCTCGGCGAGCAGCGCCGCGGGCACCGACACGTCGAGCTGAACCAGATTGGGCAGCTCGGCGCCGAGCACGCTCATCAGCGCGGCGCGCAGCGCGGGATGATTGCGCCCGACCGCGAACACGCCCCAGCCACTCAGCAGATCGAGATAACGCGCGCCTTTGCGATCATAGAGATATTGACCGGCGCCACGCACGAATCCGACGTCATAGCCGATCGTCTTGAGCACCCGCACCCACATCTCGTTGAGATGCTGCGAGTGCAGAGCGAAACGCTCGCTCTCCCGCTCCGCATAGAGTGAGGCGAGATCGAAATTCGGGGCGCCGCCGTCCTGCGCCAGGTCGCGATCGTCTTGCGGCGTAATGAAGGTCATGCGCTCTGCGTCCGTGTCCTTTGGCGGCGGGCCATCTTCTCGCGGGAATTGCGGGCGGTCAACCGCGCCACCCGCCGTGGCGGCCGCGCACTATGTCGCGGCTTCGCGCGGACCGCAACATATGGACGAGCATATTGTTTCGCGCCGCTCTGTCCAGCCCGATCGCTCGGCGGCGCGGCGCCGCAGGCGCGCGCCGTCCGGCTTTTTGGCGCTCTGGCGCCAAATCGCGCCGCTTTCATGGCGAAAATCGGCGCGGCGCGAGCGCGCGCGACGCGGCGATCCGTCTCGCGCAAAGCTGCGATCGCTCGCCGAAGGCGCTCGTACGGTATTTCGCGTAACTCTCGCCGATAGCGCGGAACGCCAAGCATTTTCAGGCTTTGTATCCACAGCGAAGGCGCGCGGGACAAAAAAGTCGGTTGGAGGAAAGCGCGTCGATGATATCTTAACCACAGTGATTCACGGGCGAGCGTCGCGATTCGAGTCTTCGAGGGCGAGCGGAGCGCATTCGTTCCGAATCGACAGGGGGAGTTGGTCTGTTGGGCGCAAAAATTTCATTCCAGAATGAGTTGAGCGCGTCGACCATCAATATCGAAAACGGCGAAGCCGGGCTCGATCTCATCGAAGTGTCCGGAACCATCAAATGGTTCGACGTTTCGAAGGGATATGGATTCGTCGTTCCCGATGATGGCGGCGCGGATATTCTCTTGCATGTGACGATCCTTCGTCGTTCCGGATTCCAGTCCGCCTACGAAGGCGCGCGCGTCGTTTGCGAGGTGCAGAATCGCGTCAAGGGAATGCAGGTGTTCCGCGTGATCGGCATGGACGAGTCGACGGCCGTTCATCCCTCGCAGAACGGCGTCGCGCGCACCCATGTCCAGGTGGCGCCGTCGAGCGGCTATGAGATCGCCATCGTCAAATGGTTCAACCGGGTAAAAGGCTTCGGCTTCCTGACCCGCGGCGAGGGGACCGACGATATCTTCCTGCATATGGAGACGGTGCGACGCTTCGGACTCGCCGAGCTGAAGCCCGGCGACAGCGTGCTGGTGCGCTACGGCGACGGCCCCAAGGGGCTGATGGCGACCGAGGTGCGGCCGTTGGAATCGGCGTTGCCGGCCTCTCATTAGAGCCGAGCGAGACGGGCGCTTCCGCGCCGCTTTGCATTTCCCGACCGCAATGGCAGAATGGCCGTCGAGCGCGCGCGTTTCGACACTATCGTCATGCGCTCCGCGGTCGGGTCGCGGCGAGGGCGAGCATGTCGGGTGAGTTGTCGCGGAAAGTCTCCAGCGTCGTCATGACGCTTCTCCTCCTGCTCCTTTGCGCGTCGGTCGTTCCCGGCTGCGCCAAGGATGTCGGAGCGGCGCCGCCGCCATCGGTGAAAATGTCCGTCGAGCCGCTCGAGATCGTCACCACGACGGGCGCGCATCGGCTGCGCGTCGAGGTGGCGCGCACGCCGGATCAGCGCGAGAGAGGCTTGATGTTTCGCACATCGCTTCCCGCCGACGGCGGCATGCTGTTCGACTTCCACGACGAGCGGCCGGTGTCCATGTGGATGAAGAACACGCCGCTCTCGCTCGATATGATCTTCGTGTCGCGCGCGGGGCGCGTCGTCTCCTTGGCGCTGGGCGCGGAGCCCTATTCGGAGCGGGTGATCTCCTCCGGCGGGTCGGCGCTGGCCGTCATAGAGCTCGCCGCCGGCGTGGCGCAGCGCCTGTCGATCGCCGTCGGCGACACTGTCAGACATCCGATTTTCGAGAGATAGAGCGACGCGGCGCGCGCTCGCGCTTGTGAGCGGCGCGCCCTCGTGCTAGCGAGGCGTTCAGCGGAAATGGGCTCCGCGGCCTATTCGCGAGACGGGGTATGGCGCAGCCTGGTAGCGCGGAAGTTTTGGGTACTTCAGGTCGCAGGTTCGAATCCTGCTGCCCCGACCAATGGGCGCGGAGCCACCGTCACAGCGCCGCTATTTCGTTTTTGGCTGGCGGCGAGCCAGCTCTTGCCGAGGCCGATATGACCGCACGCATTCACCGCCCGTCCCCCAGCGCGACGCAATCCGGTCCGGGACCGGCCAAGGCCTGGGTGCTCGAATTCGAGAACGAGACCCCGCGCGAGCTCGATCCGCTGATGGGCTGGACCGGCACGTCTGACGCCAAGGCGCAGATCAAGCTGCGCTTCGCCACCAAGGAGGAGGCGATCGCCTATGCCGAGCGCAAGGCGCTCGTCTACCGCGTCGAGGAGCCCAAGCCCGGCTCGCCGTTGCGCCGCATCATGTCCTACGCCGATAATTTCAAGACGCAGCGCGTCGGCCAGTGGACGCACTGACGACCACAGCCTCCGTCACGACCCCGTAGCTCAGCCGGATAGAGCAACCGCCTTCTAAGCGGTAGGTCGCTGGTTCGAATCCAGCCGGGGTCGCCATGCGGTCGACGACCGGACTCGCCTTTCGTCGCCTCCGCGATTCGTTTCGGCCGCCGCAATTCTCAATTCGTCGCGCGCTCGTCGCCGCGCGTTCGCCTGCACCCGAGACGCCGCCGGGCGAACATGTTAGAGTGTGCGCATCGACTCCGTAGCTCAGCTGGATAGAGCAACTGCCTTCGAAGCAGTAGGTCGTAGGTTCGAATCCTACCGGGGTCGCCAGCCGATTCATTGCGATCGTCCCCTATCGCGAGCATGGGCCCGCCGGCGGCTCTGCGACAGCGGCGATGCTCCCCTCCATTGCAAGCGCAGCGCTCGACGACGGCCACGTCCGGCGCGCGCTCGCATTGTGGCGAATCCCACATCGTTTTTTCGAGCAGAGATTAGCGTCGTCGTCATCGGCCGCCGCCGAATGAAATGCGACGAGCGCCGAATTCTTCGAAACGAATTGGGAAGCAAATCATGCGCTATGAGATCATCCTTCACAATCAGCACGCCAATCAGCAGCTGGATTTCGTTGCGTTCGACGATGCGATCGAAGCCGCGCCGACGCCGATCGCGCCGAATATTCCCGCCGGGGGCGTCGGGGCTGCGCGCGTCAGGGTCAAGTCCGTTCCGGGCAATCCGGTGGTTCCGATCGTCGGCGGCGGCGGCCACCCCGGCGGAACGATCTATTATTCCCGAACCGACGCCAATGGGCTGCGTTTCTACAAAATCTCGATTTTTCCGCCTGTCGCCGGAGGTTTTGTCGCCATTCAGCGCTGCGCCGCGACCGGGGCCGTCCCCAATCCCCACACGGGAAACTACCAAGCCTATCGAAATGTTTTCCTGCCGACAGGACCCAAGCTGGCGGTGAGCAAGTTCGTGCATGCCGGCGTGGTGCGGGTGTCCATGACCATCTAGAGCGCCCATCCGATCCCGTTGGATGGGGCTAGCGTTGCTTCTCGATCTGAACGATTCCGTTCGATCGGAAAGCGCGAGCGCCGGCGGCGGGGCGGCTCGGACTGTGGCGGCGCCGTGACAGTCGTGCGATTTCGACGCCGACCCCGCCGCATGGCGCATTTCCGCCTTGACGGTCGCGGTTTCGCCTGTCTCCAATGCGCCATGGCTTCGTCTCGGGCGCAAATCCGCCGGCTGCAGGGCGCGCTCGCCGTGCTCGCAGCGGCGTGGCTGCTGCTCCAGTCGCTCGTCGGCGTCGCCCAGGCGAGGGCGCCTCTGTCGCCGTCGGGCTGGGCGCTGTCGCAAGGCGACGACGGGCTCTGCGACATTCGGTCCGGCGATCGCGGGCCGGCGAAGCGCGACCATTCCCACGCCCAGTGCATTTTGTGCCGCATCTGCGCGCGCGACGAGGCGCCGGCACAGCTGGTGTCGGAGCCTATCCTCGATCCTGCGCCGCGCCGTGTGGCGACGCTCTGCGTCTCGTCGCGCAGCCGGCGCCCCCCGCCGCCGATCGGCCGGCCCAGCCTTTTCTCTCCCCGCGCGCCGCCGCCGTCGATCGGCTGATCGACTTCATCACTCTGATTTCCTTTTCTCTCGGTCTCGTCCGTCGCATCCCGTGCGGCGCCGAGACCGCCGCGGGCGGCGGCGTATGTCGGCAAAGAAATCCCATCTCATTCGCGCTCTGTTCGAGCGCAATCGACGCGTGCTGACGGCCTATCTCACGCGCCGCGTCGGCGCGGAGGCGGCGCCCGATCTGCTGCAGGAGACCTTCGTGCGCGCGCTGCGGCACGAGCGCCTCGACGACGTCGCCGATCCGCCGGCCTTTCTCCAGCAGATCGCCGCCAATCTGACGCGCGACTTCGCCCGGCGGCGGCGCACCGAGACCAAATATCTGAGCTTCGACCCGTTTCTCGGCGAGCGGCCGAGCGGCGACGCGCCGCAGGACGAGATCGTCGATCGTGATCGCCGCGCGCATCGGCTCACCGAGGCGATCGCGGCGCTGCCGCCGCGCTGCCGCGAGGTTTTCGAGCTCTGCGCCTTCGAGGATCTGTCCTTTCCCGAGATCGCGGCGCGCCTCGGCGTCTCCGAGCGCATGGTCCGCCAGCATATGAGCATCGCCATGCAGCGCTGCTGGGCGGCGCTCGCGTGAGAGAAATTTGCGCGACGACCTTCCTTTTTTCGCTTTCCTGCGTCGTATTCGGCAGGCGCGCGTGATCGGCCGCGCGCGGAGCGACGATGCGATGACGACGGATGACGACGGCGCCCTCCATGCAGCGGCGATCGAATGGTGGGTTCGGGAGACGGCGGGCGAGCTCGTCGGCGAGGCGCGCGCCGAATTCGGCGCCTGGCTCGCGGCCGATCCCGCCCACGCCCGCGCCTATGCCGATATTGCGGGAATGTTCGCGCAGGCGCGGGAGCTGCGTCCCGCCCGCCGGCCGCAGCGGCGCCTCGCGCGGTCGGGGCGCGCGGCGGCATGGGGCGGATTGCTCGCCGCTTGCGTGGCTTTGCTGGTCTGGATCGGCGATCTCGCCATTGTCCTGCGGGCGGACCATCGGACCGGCGTCGGCCAGCGTCGGACGGCGATCCTCGCGGATGGCTCCCGCGTCGAGCTCGACGGCGGCTCGGCGATCGCCGTCCGCTTCGAGCCCGGCCGCCGGCAGGTGACGCTGCTCGCCGGAGAAGCCTGGTTCGAGGTCGCGCCGGACACGGCCCGTCCCTTCGTCGTCGAGGCGGCGGGTGGGACGGTCACCGCGCTCGGCACGGCTTTCGACGTCGCGCTGGACGGCAACGAGGCCCGGGTCGCCGTGGGCGAGCATGCGGTGGCGGTGGCGAGCGGCGGCGCGCGCCTCGTCGTGGAGGCGGGCCGGCAGACCGCATTCGAGGCCGATGCGCCGGCGCGGGGGACGGCGAGCGTCGCCGGGGAGGCGATCGGCGCCTGGCGGCGGGGCGCGCTGATCGTCGAGGACCGGCCGCTCGGCGACGTCCTCACGACGCTCGGACGGCATCGTCAGGGGCTCGTCCTGTGCTTGCGCGCGGCGACCTGCGCGCGGCGCGTGAGCGGCGTGTTCTCGGCCGCCGAGCCGCTGACGGCGTTGCGCGAGATCGAGTTCTTCCTCGGCCTGCATGCGATTCAACTGACCGACTATCTGATTTTTCTGACGGAGTGACGCGCGGCGCCGGCGCACGCGGGACGGTCCGAATTTTTTTCGCTTTTCGACATTCCGAAATCGACGCGAGAGCGTCGAGTTGGTCACGGGCGGCGTCTCGCGTCCGGGGCAAATTCGACAGGAAGCGGCGATGGCGAAGAAAGGTCTGCGTTACGAGGGTGCGGCGATGGGGTCGACAGTTGCGGCGATGGCGTTCGGCGCCTTTGCGATGGGAGGAACGCCCGCGGAGGCCTCCCTCTCGCCGCAGGAGCGAAGCGGCGTCGTGCTGGTCTACGAGATACCCGCCGGATCGGTGGCGACGGCGCTCAACGCCTTCGCGGTGAGGAACGGGCTGCATCTCCTCTATGAGGCGCATGTGACGCGGGCGCTGCGCACTCCGGGTCTCTCGGGCGCTTTTTCGCTGCGTGAAGGGCTGGATCGGCTGCTCGTGGGCACGGGGCTGACCTATCGTTTCGGCGGCCCGGACGAGAAGGCCGTCTCGATCATTCTGGCGCAGAACGACACGGTGCGCAGCGACGCGGGTGGCGCCGAGCCGCTGCCGCCGATCGATGTGGGGGCGGAGCGTCCGGTTGCGGCGCCCGGACGAGCGGGCGGCGCCGGAAAGGGCGATCCGACAGCCTATCACGTCCCGGACGCCGTGACGGCGACGAAGACCAATACTCCGATCATGGAGACGCCGATCTCCATTCAGGTCGTTCCGCAACAAGTGTTGCAGGATCAGCAAGCGACGACCCTGGCCCGCGCGGTCGACAATGTCAGCGGCGTGAGATCCTTTACCGCGACCTATGTGGGCGGAAACGATCAGTTCCAAGTCCGCGGATTCAATTCGACCGTCACATATCTGGACGGATTGAGAACGACGCAGGGCAATCCGGGCACAAACACGTTGAGCAATATCGAGCGCGTCGAAGTTCTGAAAGGTCCGGCATCGATTCTCTACGGCCGCGCGGAGCCGGGCGGCATCGTCAATATCGTCACCAAAAAGCCGCTGGCGGCTCCGCAATACTCGGTCGATCAGATGTTCGGCTCATGGAACACCTATCGCACAGTCGTCGATGCGACCGGTCCTTTGACCAAGGACGGCTCGGTGCTCTATCGGCTGACCGGAGAAGTGGATCACCACCATTCGTTCCAGAACTTCTATGCCGCTCGCAACTACGTCGTTTCGCCGGTCGTTCAATGGAACATCGACGCCGCGACGCAAATCACAACGCATTTTCAATACGGCCATCAGAACGAGCCTTTCGACATCGGCGCGATCACCTATACGAAATATAATCCCTTGTCTCTGGTATACGGCGTCGGACCGGTCGGCTTTATCCCGCGTGGGCGGACGTTCGAAGATCCGAATTCGAACAGCAAATTGGACACAATGAGATTTGGTTTCAACTGGTCGCACAAATTCAACGAATATTGGACATTGACGAACCGCTTTCAGGCCGTTCACGGGGAGGGGCGTTCCTATTTGACCGCGACCTCGGGTTTCAATGCGACGAATCCGCTATTGCTCAACCGGGCCTATGTCGCAAATAATGGTCGGACCTACACCTACGCCACCAACCTCGATCTTACGGGTAATTTCGATACATTCGGCGTCGGCCATACGCTTCTTCTCGGCGGCGACTATTTCCTGTTCAGAGGCGTAAATTCGTTATTCGGGTTTTCCAACTTTCCTGTGCCCTCGATCAATTATCTTGCGCCGACATACGCTTTTACGCCGAATGAGGACTATCTATACAAAGCGGCCGGACCCGGGCTCATATCGGTCAATCGACAGAACTGGCTCGGCGTTTATCTTCAGGATCAAATCAAGCTGCCCTATGATTTGTTCCTATTGGTCGGCGCACGCTATGACAATGTCGTCGTTCGCAGCAACGGATTTGCCGGCAAGGGCGACCTGACCACCGACAATTCAGAGCGAGTGACGCCGCGTTTCGGGCTGCTGTGGAGGCCGATTCGAGAGCTGAGCCTCTATGCCAGCTATGTGGAGAATTTCGGCGCCGCCGGCGGCTTGGCGGGACCTGCGGGAGCCCAGCAGATATTGCCGCCGCAGACGGCGGAACAATGGGAGGTCGGCGTCAAGACGGAACTGTTCGACCAGCGTCTGACGGCGACGATCGCCTATTTCAATCTCATCAAGCAACATGTCGCGACGCCGGACCCCGACCCGACGCGGGCGGCGCTGGGTTTTCAGGTGTCGGCGGGAGAAATCCGCAACAAAGGATTTGAGCTCGACGTGGCGGGAGAAGTTCTGCCGGGTTGGAAGGTCATCGCCGGCTACTCCTATATCGATTCGCTGGTCACCAAGGACAATGGCGTCGTCACCGATCCGCTCGGCAATATCGTCAGCTACAACGGCGTTTCCGGCTTCATTCCAGCCGGCGTTTCGCGTCACATGGGCAATCTCTGGACGACTTACGAATTTCAGAGCGGCGATTGGAAGGGATTGAAATTCGGCGGCGGCGCGAATACGCGCAGCAAGGCCTATGGCGATCGCTTGGATAGCTATCATACGCCTGGATACGCCACCGTCGGCCTCATGGCGGCCTATAGCTGGATGTTCGACAAGAGCAAATTGACGGCGCAGCTCAATGTCGAGAACCTGCTGGACACACGCTACTATCCGGAGGGAACCCGTAGCGCCGTGCAAGTCGATGTCGGCGCGCCGCGCACGTTCCGGGGCTCGCTCCGCATGGAGTTCTGACGATGCGTCGCGCCTTCTGGGTGGGGCTGCATCGCTGGGCGGGATTGGCGATGGCGGGGTTTCTCGTCATCGTCGCCGTCACGGGGAGCGTGCTCGCCTTTCGTGAGGAGATCGACGCTCGGCTCAATCCGGAGCTTCTGACTGTCGCCGCTCGCGACGCTCCGACGCTCGATCCCCTCGAGCTGAGAGAGCGCGCGGCGGCGCTCTATCCGGGCGCGCGCATCGACGATGCGCCGCTGGACGTCGAGCCGGGCCGCTCCTACATGGCCCGCGTCTGGACGAAAGGGGAAGGAGAAGCCGGTCCGCTGATCTTTCTCTATCTCGACCCTTATACGGGAGAGAGGCTCGGAACGCGCATATGGGGCGTCGTCTCGTTCGACCGACGAGATTTGCTCCTCTTTCTCTATCGCCTGCATTACACGCTCGCTCTGCCGGCTTTCACCGGAAGCATCGGAGGCACGCTGCTCGGCGTCACCGCGCTCATTTGGACGATCGATTGCTTCGTCGCCTTCTACCTCACCTTGCCGCCGAGGCGGCGCGACCGGAGCAAGGCGTCCGATGCTGCGAAATCCTGGTGGGATCGATGGCGACCGGCTTGGCGGATCAAATTCGCGGGCGGCGCCTATCGCGTCAATTTCGACATTCATCGCGCCTTCGGCCTATGGACCTGGGCGATGCTGCTGGTCTTCGCCTGGTCGGGCGTCGGCTTCAATCTCGATGCTGTCTATCGGCCGACGATGAAGGCGCTGTTCGGCTTCGCCGACGTTCCCGCTCTGCCGGCGCGGGCCGAGCCTCTCGAAGCGCCGCTTCTCGACTGGCGCGCGGCGCGCGCCGTCGGGCGCAGGCTGCTCGACCAGCAGGCGCAGAAAGAGGGGTTTGTCATCGAGCGGGAGGCGCTTCTCTCTCTCGATCGTAGCCGCGGCGTCTACGCTCTCGTCGCACGCAGCTCGCCGGAGATTGCAGCGAATACGCGAGCAATGGTCGTTTTCGACGCCGACTCCGGCGCTCTGCGCGCTGCGACATGGCCGGGAGACTCTGTCGAGAAAGCAGGAAATTCGATCGGTCGATGGCTCGCGCGGCTCCACACCGCTTCCGTCTTCGGCCTGCCGATGAAGATTCTCGTCTGCGTGCTCGGCTTCGCGATCTGCGCGCTGTCCGTCACCGGCGTCTATATCTGGTGGAAGAAGAAGAGAGCGCGAACCTTCGGCCGAGGCCGAGCCGAAAAGCGCGAAGCCGAGGGCGCGCAGCGATAATTCGCTGGATCAGCTCGCCCGCGCCGCCTCCGGGAACTTCGCCAGAAACGCCCGCAGCACGACGATCTGATCCGCCGCGCGGCGCTTGAGGCCGAGGTCCAGAAAGCCGTCGAGATCGGCGACGATGAAGTCGCGCACCGCCGCAGGACCATGGCGGAGCCCGAGCAGATACGAAGCGAGCAGCGCGTCGTGCCGCGCCGAATACGTCACGCCAGTCATGATCTCGTTCGATGTGGGCCCCCGTCCGAATGCCGGGATATGCGCAAACATTTGAACTGCTCCCCTCGAGTCCCCGCCGCCCGCGACATTCCGTCGCGCCTCGGGGCCTGATTAGGCGTTTTCGCGAGTAGGCGAAATCGGGGAGAACTACGTATTTTGGAAGCTGCGGAATTTTATGCCTTTTCTTCCGCCGACGCGGCGGCGCGCAGGCGCGTGAAGCCGGCGTCGAGATCGTCCTTCAGGTCCTCGATATCCTCGAGCCCGATCGAGAGCCTTATCGCCGGGCCGCCCGGCGCCCACTCTGTCGCCGTGCGATAGGAGGCGCAGTCGAAGGGCAGCGCCAGACTCTCGAATCCGCCCCAGGAATAGCCGAGGCCGAACAGCTCCAGCCCG
Source organism: Methylosinus sp. (assembly GCF_036560965.1). NCBI lineage: Bacteria > Pseudomonadati > Pseudomonadota > Alphaproteobacteria > Hyphomicrobiales > Methylocystaceae > Methylosinus > Methylosinus sp. The sequence continues at coordinate 48,419 of NZ_DATBQF010000062.1, forward strand.
TCCAGCATAGCGGCGACGGCCGCCGGCGGGACCGGCTTCAGAATGAAGGAGAACAGGCCCGTCGAGCCGAGAAAGTCGCGTTTCCACAGAGCATGGTCCGGATGGCTCTCGAAAGCCGGATGGATCACCTCGGCGACCTCCGCGCGAGCGGCGAGCCAGCGGGCGATCTCCAGCCCGGCGCGCTCGGCCTCGCGCAGGCGCAATTCCATCGTGCGCATGCCGCGCAGCGCCAGGAAGACATCCTCCGGCCCCGGACACATGGCGAAAGCGTTATAGGTCGCGCGCAGGCGCTTGGCCCATTTGTCATTGGCCGAGACGAGGCCGAGCAGAAGATCGGAATGGCCGGCGAGATATTTGGTGCCCGCCTCGATCGCCATGTCCACGCCGCGCTCATGCGGCGGAAAGAACAGCGGCGTCGCCCAGGTGTTGTCGAGGATGACGCAGACGCCTCTCGCATGAGCGGCTTCGGCGATGGCGGGAATGTCCTGCACCTCGAACGTCTGCGAGCCGGGCGATTCGGCCAATATCGCTGTCGTGTTCGGCCGGATCAGCGCGGCGACGCCGGCGCCGATGCGCGGATCGTAATAGCTGGTCTCGACGCCGAGGCGCTTCAGCACGCTGTCGCAGAACATCCGCGCCGGCAGATAGCAGGAATCGGTGACGAGCAGATGGTCGCCCGCCTTCAGCGCGGTCAGCAGCGCGAGGGTGATGGCCGCGAGGCCGGAGGGGACCGCGACCGCATCCGCCGCGCCGGCTATGTCGATCCAGGCCTCCTCCAGCGCCTGCGTCGTCGGCGTGCCCTTGGTGGCGTAGGTGTAGGCGCCGCGATTGGCGAGCAGCGACGCCGTATCGGGAAACAGCACCGTGGAGCCGCGGTAGATCGGCGTGTTCACGAAGCCGAATTGCTGCGAGGGCTCGCGCCCGGCATGGGCGAGGCGGGTGCGGCTACGCTTTTTTCGCCCAGATTGTCCTCTAGTCTCGCTCATGTCTCGCCTATCGCGCCTTTCGTCGAACCGATTTGCGGCGGCCTGCTCCGCGCCGCAGCATAGACTGTTTCGGCGCGCGCGGCGCCGATGGGCGGGACATGGGCGATCATGGCGAATTTGTCCAATGATCGCTCGCGACGTCGCAAGCTGAAACCCCGGGTCGACTATGATCTCTCGCCTGTTCCGCCGCATCATCCTCGCCGCGAGCCTCCTGCTGCTCGCCGGCGGCGCCGAGGCCTCCACGCTCGAGCAGGTGCAAAAGCGCGGCTTTCTGATCTGTGGCGCGAGCAATGGCCTGCCGGGCTTCTCGCGCCAGGACGAGGCGGGCCGCTGGAGCGGCTTCGACGTGGACTTCTGCCGCGCGCTCGCCGCCGCCATCTTCGACGATCCGGAGAAAATGCAATTCGTGACGCTCGCTTCCAAGGATCGCGTGAAGGCGCTGCAATCGGGCATGGTCGATCTTCTGGCGCGCGGCGCCGCCTGGACGCTGTCGCGCGACGCCGGGCAGGGGCTCTCCTATGCGGCGATCACCTTTTTCGACGGGCAGGGATTTCTCGCGCGGAAAAAATCCGTCGCCTCGCTGCGCGATCTCGGCGGTCTCGCGGTCTGCGTGCAGCAGGGCACGCCCTTCGAGCTCGATCTGGTCGATTTTCGCCGCGACGACGCCAAGCCGATCGAGCCCAAGCTCTTCCCCACATTCGAGGAGGCGGCCAAGGCCTATGCCGACGGCAAATGCGAGGCGCTGACGGCGGATCTGTCGATGCTCGCCGCCCAGCGGCAGGAGCTCGCGACGCCGGCCGATCACGCGATTCTTCCCGAGCTCATCGACAAGGAGCCGCTCGGCCCCATCGTGCGGCAAAGCGACGATCAATGGTTCGACATCGTCCGCTGGACGCATTTCGCCTTGGTGGACGCCGAGGAGCTCGGCGTGACCTCGGCCAATGTCGACGAGCAGCTGAAATCGGCGGACCCGCGCGTGCGGCGCCTGCTCGGCGTCGATGGCGGGCGCGTCGAAGGGCTCGGGCTCGAGGCGGATTGGGCCTATCGCATCATCAAGCACGTCGGCGATTACGGCGAGGTCTTCGAGCGCAATCTCGGCGCCGGTTCGCCGATCGGCCTCGAGCGTCGGCTCAACGCCCTATGGACGAAGGGCGGGCTGATGTATGCGCCGCCGGTGCGGTGAGCGCGAGCCTCGTCGATGAGCGGATCACTCCGCGCCCGCCCGCCGGGGCTTTCGCGCGCGCTCCCACCAGGCGAAGAGCGCGTCGAGATCATGCGCGAGCGTTTCCGCCAGCGGCCCGGCGAATTGACGCCACTCGTCCACGTAATGGGGCGAGACGGCCGTCACCACCGGAACCTTGGCCACCATAGCCGCGCGGAAAGCGTCGGCGAGGCCGCCGCTCGACGCCTCCTGCTTGCTGAATTTGCTGATCACCACGAGATCGACGCCCTCGGCGATGCGCCGCTCGATCGCGGCGCAGGCGAGCGCCAATTCGCTCGAGTCGAGATTGCAGGCGACCGAGCCAGCGCCTAAATCCTGCGAGATCGCATAGAGCGCGCCATCGGCGATGTCGCGCAGCACGATGCGGCTGCGGCCGGTCGCCTCGTCGGGCATGCGCGCCTGGGTGACGCCGGCGACGCGCGCGCCGCTCTCGGAAAGACGCCGCGCGAAATCGGCGATGAGCGCCTGCGCCTGCGCGCTCGGCTCGCCGGGAAGGGCGGCGATCGGCGCCGTGGCGGGCAAGGAAGCGTAAAGGGTCATTTCGCTTTTCTCTTCAGGCGCGTTTCTGACGGGCGCGTTCTCATGAGCGCCGCGGCTCGTGATTTCTGTCGCAGCGCGCGGCGGACTCGCCTATCCTCGCGAGATCGGCGGCGGCCCGGCGCTTTCGTTCGGCGAGGCTCGCGCCTCTTGTCATTCCGGGGCGGCGCCCGATCTGTTATAGACAGTCAGGGACGCGACGTGAACAGCCGTAACGATGAACGAGGCAATGCGCCGCTTTCCCGCTCCGCTCGCACGGAGGCGGTCGAGGCGTTCATTCGGGAGGCGCGGCGCGTCGGCGCGGCGGCCGATCGGGGCCGGCTGATTTTCGCGCTCGACGCCACGATGAGCCGCCAGCCGACATGGGACCTCGCGCAATCGTTGCAAGGACGCATGTTCGAGGCGACGGCCGCGCTCGGCGGCCTCGATGTGCAGCTGGTGTTCTTTCGCGGCTTCGGCGAATGCCGCGCTTCGGATTTCGTCGGCGGCGGGCAGGGGCTCGCGGCCTTGATGGCGAAAATCGCCTGCCGCGGCGGCCGCACGCAGATCGCCAAAGTCTTTCGCCATGCGCTCGAGGAGACCGGCGCGCGCCGCATCGGCGCTCTGGTCTTCGTCGGCGACGCGATGGAGGAGAAGCCGGATGAATTATGCGAGCTCGCCGGCCGTCTCGGCCTGCTCGGCGTCAAGGCCTTCATGTTCCACGAGGGCGGCGACGTGGAAGCCGGCGCCGCCTTTCGCGAGATCGCGCGGCTGACCGGCGGAGCCTATGCCGCATTCGACGCAACGGCGCCGCGCCGTCTCGCCGAGCTTCTGTCCGCCGCCGCCGCTTATGCCGCGGGTGGGCTGGCCGAGCTCGAGCGCCGCGCTACAAAAGGCGAGGACGCCGCCCGCCTTCTTTTGTCCCAGATGGGGTGAGGAGCCCGCTTCATGCCCGTTCTGATCGGATTTCTCGCATTGGTGCTCGCGCTCTATGGAATGCGCATGTTCACACGCGCCTCGCCGGCGTCGATGGCCCGCATCATTCGCAAGGGCGGCGGCGCGGCGACGATCGCGCTCGGCCTGTTCTTCATCCTGCGCGGACGCATCGACCTCGGCCTGCTGCTGGCGTCGGCGGGCATGTGGCTCTACGGCGCTTTCTCGCGCGGGGTGAAGCGCTTCGGCCATGCGAGCGCCGGCGCCGGCGTGTCGCGCGTGCGCTCGGCCATGATCGAGATGGAGCTCGACCATTCGAGCGGCGCGATCCGCGGCACGATCCTCGCCGGCAAGGACGAGGGCAAGCGGCTCGACGCGCTGACGCGGCCGGCGGTGATGGAGCTCTACCGCCATTGCCGCAGCGTCGATCCGGAAGGGGCGCGTCTCTTAGAGGTGTATCTGGACCGCCGGTTTGCCGGCTGGCGTCAGACAGGAGACGGTCGACGCGACGCGGGGGGCGCCGATGCGGGCGGCGTCGGACCAGGCGGCCGCGGCGGCACGATTTCGGAAGATGAGGCCTATGAAATTCTGGGCCTCAAAAAGGGAGCGGCGCGCCAGGACATCGCGCGGGCGCATCGCGATCTGATGAAGAAGCTTCATCCGGACCATGGCGGGACGACTGATCTCGCGGCCCGGGTCAACGAAGCCAAAGATGTCCTCATGCGTCGTCATCATCATTGAAGCTCGGCCTTGCTCGCTCAACGCTCGTCGCTTTTTTAAAATAGGGCTTCGGTCGATCAATTCTTGGTCGCGAAACAGGAAAAGCCGGAGCGCTTCAGGGCGCGGCAGGCGGTCTCGGCGCTTTTTTCCTCGAGCCCGGCGAAGCGAGCCCGATAGAGCGTCTCTCGTCCTTTCTGCACCTTTTCGGTGAAGGCCTTGGCGGTGGCCGGCACGCCCTTGGCGCGGGCGCGGGAGAGCAATTGCTGAGCCTTTTCGGCGTCGTCGGTGGCGCCGATCTGAATCATCCAGCCCGAATGGATCGGCCGCGCCTGCTCGGCCTTGGACAGCTCGCCGCGATCGCTGCGGGCGACCAGCGTGCGATCCGCTTCCAACGCGCGCGACGGCAGCGCGGTGGGCGTCACGGCGGCGATCTTCGTCCCATGTCCGGCCTTGGCGGCGGTGGAGCCATCGGCGGTCGCGCGAATGCTGTCGTGACGCTGCGTCTCGGCCGGACGACGCGAGCCGCGTTCGGGCGCCGCTTCGGCCGCCTTGTGGCCGCCGGCGACGAAGGCCGGACGAATCTTGTCGGCGCGCTCGGGCGTCGGAATCGAGAGAATGGGCGCAGTGGAGGCGAGCGCCAGCGGCGCCGCGACGCGCGGGGTAGGAGCGGGCGCAGGCGTGACCGCGGCCGCGACGACAGGAGCGTCCTCTCGCTCGTCCTCGGCGGCTTCGGCGCGGGCGATCGGGGCGGGAGCGGGCTCGCCCTCATTGATCGGCCGCGCGGTGCGGACCGCGGCGCCGTCGTCTATGTGCTCGGCGATGAGCCCGGCCATCACGCGGTCGCGAGCGGCGGCGGTGCGCCCGCCCATGACGACGGCGACGATATGATGGCCGTCGCGCCGCACCGAGGTCAGCAGATTGAAGCCGGACGCATGGGTGTAGCCGGTCTTGATGCCGTCGACGCCGCGGATCTGGCCGAGCAGATGATTGTGATTGCGGTGCGACTGGCCGCGCCAGACGAAGGCGCTGGTCGAGAAATAGCGGTAATAGCGCGGAAAGCGATCCTGGATCGCGCGGCCGAGCACGGAGAGATCATGCGCCGTGGTGATCTGCTCGTCATTGGGCAGGCCGGAGGCGTTGGCGTAATGGGTCCGGCTCATGCCGAGCTGATGCGCCTTGCGGGTCATCATCTCGGCGAAGGTCTCCTCGTCGCCGGCGATATTCTCGGCGATCGCCGCGGCGATGTCATTGGCCGATTTGGTGACGACCGCCTTGATGGCGCTGTCGACGTCGATCGTCTGGCCGGGCGCGAGGCCGAGCTTGGTCGGCGCCTGAGCCGCCGCATGGGAGGAGATGACGAGCGGCGAGTCGAGCCGCAGCCGGCCCTTCTCGAGCTGCTCGAACAGGAGATAGAGCGTCATCACCTTGGTGACGGAGGCCGGATGGCGCAGCTCGTGCTCGCTGCGCCCATAGAGCGTGCGGCCGCTGTTGGCGTCGACGACGATCGCCGCGAAGGCCGGGCCGCCGCCGCCCTCGGAATGGCCGCGTCGCGCCGCATGGACGAGATGAGCGCCGCCGCGGCGATGATGCGCCGCATGATGGATAAAGGCGTGACGCGCGTGATAGCCGCGGCCGGAATAATGATGGCGCCGGGCCTCCGCGGGAATGGCGAAGAGCGACGATAAGACGGCCGCCGCCGCCAGAGCCGCCACCCACTTCCAACGCTCGAGCCCTCCGGCGACGCCACGCTTGGTCATTTATCCCGATCCCGTTTCACTTGTCCCATCATGCGCTTTCGGCGCCCGGGCCAGCCTGAGCGTTGCCGAAAAGTCACATGATTACAATCTTACCGTTCCGAGGTTACCCCCTGGTTAAGGCGAAAGCCGCTCGGCATTGTGGTTTTGCATCGCAACATTGTTATTGACTTCGATTGTGCAATGCATATAAGTTTTGCTGTCAACTGAGCGCATGGAGTCCGCCAAGGGGCGAAAGCCGAAACGCGCTCTATACGAGGACGAGACCGATGGTTGCCACTTTCGAAAACGTTCAGCAGATTGGCAAGGAGCAATTCGAAGCGGTGTCCGCGGCGGCGGCCGCCCTCACCAAGGGCTGGCAGACCATTGCGGCCGAGACGACCGACTATTCGAAGAAGTCCTTCGAAAAGAGCCGTCTCCTCGCCGAAAAGATGATTGGCGTCAAGAAGATCGACGAAGCCATCCAATTGCAGTCGGATTACGCCAAGGGCGCCTACGAGGACTTCCTCGCCGAGGCGACCAAGCTCGGCGAGCTCTATTCCAGCCTCGCCAAGGAAGCGTTCAAGCCCGTCGAAGTCGCGGCGACGAAAGTCTATTCCGCGGGCGAGTGAGCCCTCGGCCCGACGCGTCCTCGACACTCGTCTCGGAAAAGCCGGTCGGATCGTTCCGCCCGGCTTTTCGTTTGTTCCGGCCTGTGGCGCCGCGGTAGAATCGCGAAGCCTGTGCGTAAAATCCACAGGCGGAGACGAGCGCGTTGCGAATCCCGACGTTGCGGCGCGATATGGCCGCCTGGGATTGGAGGCGCGTCCGAGGAGGCAGCCAAATGAGCGCGATCGACGCGGTCGGCTTCGTTCATCTGCATGTCCATACCGCTTTTTCTCTGCGGGAAGGCGCGCTGACGCTGACGCGGCTCATCGATCTGGCCCAGAAGGACCAGATGCCGGCCCTCGCCGTCACCGATACGGATAATCTCTTCGGCGCGTTGGAGTTTTCCGAGAAGGCCGCCAAAGCCGGCGTCCAGCCGATCCCCGGCGTCCAGCTCACCATCGATTTCGGCGACGGGACGCAGAGCGCCGTCGGCGCCACGGACGGCCGCGGCCATATCGTGCTCATCGCGCAATCGGAGCGCGGCTACGCCAATCTGATGCGGCTGGCCTCGCGCGCCTATCTCGAGCCGGCGCAGGGCGAGGCCTCCCATGTGTCGCTCGACAGTCTGGCGGCCAATTGCGAGGAGCTGATCGCGCTCACCGGCGGATCGGAGGGCGGCGTCGACGCTCTCTTCGCCAAGGGTCGGCCGGAGCAGGCGCGCGCGCGGCTCGAGACGCTGCTGCCGCTGTTCGACGGCCGGCTCTATGTCGAGATCCAACGCCACGGCCTCGACCAGCAGCGGCGCGTCGAGCCGCAATTGCTCGATTTCGCCTATCGGCGCGGCGTTCCGCTGGTTGCGACCAACGAGCCCTTTTTCGCCACGGCGGAGGATTTCGAGGCGCATGACGCGCTGCTCTGCATCGCCGAGGGCACGGTGACCAGCGTCGCCGAGCGCCGGAGGCTTTCGCCGCAGCATTATTTCAAGACGCGCCGCGAGATGCGCGATCTCTTCGCCGATCTGCGCGAGGCGACCGACTCCACAGTGGAGATCGCGCGGCGCGTGTCCTTCCGGCCGCTTACGCGCAAGCCGATCATGCCGCGCTACATGCTGGACGGAGAGGGCGGCGGGGAAGCGCTCGAGGACATCGAGGCGCGGGAATTGCGCCGTCAGGCCAAGGAGGGGCTGGAGGCGCGTCTCGTCGTCCAGCCGCCGGCGCCGGGCCTGACGCGCGAGACCTATGACGCCCGCCTCGAATTCGAGCTCGACGTCATCGAGAAGATGCGCTTTCCCGGCTACTTCCTGATCGTCTCGGACTTCATCAAATATGCGAAGCTGCAAGGAATTCCGGTCGGGCCGGGGCGCGGCTCGGGCGCCGGCTCGCTGGTCGCCTATGCGCTGACCATCACCGATCTCGATCCTCTGCGCTTCGGCCTGTTCTTCGAGCGCTTCCTCAATCCCGAACGCATGTCCATGCCGGATTTCGACGTGGACTTCTGCCAGACCCGGCGCGGCGAGGTCATCGACTATGTCCGCGAGCGCTACGGCGCTGAAAAGGTCGCGCAGATCATCACCTTCGGCTCCTTCCTGGCCCGCGGCGTGCTGCGCAGCGTCGGCCGCGTGCTGGAAATGCCGCTGGGGCAGGTGGACAAGCTCGCCAAGCTGGTCCCGCAGAATCCCGCCAAGCCGGTGACGCTGGCGGAGGCGGTCTCCGGCGAGCAGAAGCTGCGCGAGGCGATCGCCGAGGAGCCGAAGGTCGCTCGGCTGTTCAAGATCGCCGGCGCTCTCGAGGGCCTCTATTCCAACGCCTCGACGCACGCCGCCGGCGTCGTGATCGGCGACCGCCCGCTCGACTCGCTGGTGCCGCTCTATCGCGACCCGAAGTCGGACATGCCGGCGACCCAGTTCAATATGAAATGGGTGGAGCCGGCCGGCCTCATCAAATTCGACTTCCTCGGCCTCAAGACGCTGACCGTGCTGGCGACGGCCGTCGATCTGGTGCGGCGGCGCCGTCGCGACTTCGATCTCGCGGCCATTCCGCTCGACGATTCCGAGACCTATGAGATGCTCGGGCGCGGCGAGACGGTGGGCGTGTTCCAGCTGGAAAGCGCGGGCATGCGCAAGGCGCTGGTCGAGATGCACGCCGATCATTTCGAGGACATTATCGCGCTCGTCGCGCTCTATCGGCCGGGCCCCATGGCCAATATCCCGACCTATTGCGCCGTGAAGCTCGGCGACGAGGAGCCCGATTACATCCACCCCAAGATCGAGCACATACTGAAGGAGACGTTCGGCGTCATCATCTACCAGGAGCAGGTGATGCAGATCGCGCAGGTCCTGTCCGGCTATTCGCTGGGCGAGGCCGATCTGCTGCGCCGCGCCATGGGCAAGAAGATCAAATCGGAGATGGACGCGCAGCGCGAGCGCTTCGTCAGCGGCGCGTTGGAAAGGGGCCTGGAGCCGGCCAAGGCCAGCGAGATCTTCGACCTGCTGGCGAAATTCGCCGATTACGGCTTCAACAAGAGCCACGCGGCGGCCTATGCGCTCATCGCCTATCAGACGGCCTGGTTCAAAGCGCATTATCCGGTCGAGTTCCTGGCCGCCTCCATGACCCTGGACAAGGGCAACACCGACAAGCTGGCCGAATTCCGCAATGAGGCGCGGCGCCTGGGCATAGCCGTCGAGCCGCCCTCCATCCGCCGCTCGGGCGTCGATTTCGATGTCGCCGCCGGCGTGGATGACACGCTCGCGATCCGCTATGCGCTCTCGGCGGTGAAGGGCGTCGGCGAGGGGCAGGCGGAGTCGATCGTGCGCCTGCGCGGCGAGAAACCCTTCCGCAGCCTCTCGGACTTCGCCCGCAGGATCAATCCGCGCGAGGTCAATAAGAAGGTGCTGGAGAATCTCGCCTGCTGCGGAGCCTTCGACGAATTGGACGCCGATCGTGCGCGCGTCGTCGGCGCGATCGAGACGATCCTCGCCTGCGCCAATCGCTGCGCCGAGGATCGGCAGGCCGGACAAAATGCGCTGTTCGGCGGCGCCGAGGCGGAGGAGGAGATCGTCCTGCCCAAGTCGCAGCCCTGGACCGCCTCGGAAAAGCTGAAGCGCGAATTCGATGCGGCCGGCTTCTTTCTCTCCGGCCATCCGCTCGACTCCTATGCCGGCGTGCTCGGCCGGCTGCGGCTCACACGTTGGGCCGAGTTCATCATCGCGGTGAAGCGAGGCGCGAGCGCCGGTCGGCTCGCCGCCGTCGTGCTGGACCGCGCCGAGCGGCGCACCAAATCGGGCTCCAAAATGGGCGTCGTCCAGCTCTCGGACGACAGCGGGCAGTATGAGGCGATCCTGTTTCAGGAGGGGCTCAACCAGTACCGCGAGCTTTTGGAGAAGGGCGCGACCGTGCTGGTGACGCTCTCCGCCGCGCTGGAGGGCGAGGATGTGCGGGCCCGCATCACCGAGGTGCAGCCGCTCGCCGTCGCCGCCGCGCGCGCGCAGAAGGGGCTGCGCATCTTCGTGCAGGACGCCGCGCCGCTGGATGCGCTGAAGTCGCGGCTGACGACCCGCGGCGAGGGCGAGGTGTCGATCGTCGCGCCGCTGGAGCGTTTCGCGAGCGAGGTGGAAATCAAGCTGCCGGGCGGCTATTCGGTCTCGGCCGATGTCGCCGGCGCGCTGAAGACGATCCCCGGCGTGCTCGCCGTGGAGCATGTCTGAGGTCCCGCGCGCAAAGGCAGCGGCTCCGTGTCTTACATTAAGTAAATACGCTTAGTTGTTGAAAATAATATATAATATTGTTCACCTGAGACTTTACGTGAAGACGGCTTTTCGCGTCCTGCGACGCTGCGCCTCTTCTGGCGCGTGGGAGATGCGCCTACATGAGAACCGTTCGCCGCGAGAGGCGGCGCTCGCTTCGATCGAGGAGGCGGGAATGAACGAGGCGATCGGCTTTCTCGGAAGGCCAGACGCGGGCTTCCTGCTTCTGGCGGTCATCGGCGCGCTTTGCGGCTGGCTCGTCGGCGCGCTCCTCTGGGCGTCCGACTCGCTCTTCGCCGATATGGCGGTCGGCGTCGCCGGAGCCTGGCTCGGCGCGCAATCGGCCGATCTCTGTGGGCTGGCCGTCGAGGGCTCGATCGGCCATTTCCTCGCCGGCCTGCTCGGGTCCATAATCATCGTCTCGCTCTGGGCCCGCGTCGATCATCCTCGCGCATCCGTCTCGTCGAGCGAAAGGCGTTAGGCAAAAGCTATGACCGTCCTTCTCGATCTCCTCGATGACGATCCGCGCAAGCGCGACGCGGCCGCTCCGCGCCATCCCGAAAAGGCGCATCGGCCCGACACGCCGCTGGCGCGCAAGCCGGACTGGATCCGCGTCAAGGCGCCGGGCTCGGCGGCCTGGCGCGAGACCAGCGCGATCCTGCGCGGCGGCGGCCTCTCGACTGTCTGCCAGGAGGCCTCCTGTCCCAATATCGGCGAGTGCTGGGAGAAGAAGCACGCGACCTTCCTCGTCATGGGGTCGGTCTGCACGCGCGCCTGCGCCTTCTGCAATGTGGCGACCGGCCTGCCGGCGGCGCTCGACCCGACCGAGCCGGAGAGGGTCGCGGAGGCGACGGCCAAGCTCGGCCTCTCCCATGTGGTCGTCACCTCGGTCGATCGCGACGATCTCGACGACGGCGGGGCGGGGCACATAGGCGAGACGATCCGGGCCATACGCGCCGCCTGTCCCACGACGACGATCGAGGTGCTGACGCCGGACTTCCTGCGCAAGGACGGCGCGCTGGAAAAAGTCGTCGCCGCGCGGCCGGATGTATTCAACCATAATCTCGAGACAGTCCCGTCGCTCTATGTGACGGTGCGGCCGGGAGCCCGCTATTTCCACTCGCTGCGTCTGCTGCAGCGGGTCAAGGAGCTCGATTCCACCATCTTCACCAAATCCGGCCTGATGGTCGGGCTCGGCGAGGGGCGGAACGAGATTCTCCAGGTGATGGATGATCTACGCGTGGCCGATGTGGATTTCCTCACCATCGGCCAATATCTCCAGCCGACCCGCAAGCATCACGAGGTGGCCCGCTTCGTGACGCCGCACGAGTTCGAGGCGTTTTCGACGATCGCCTACGCCAAGGGGTTTTCCATGGTCTCCGCCTCGCCGCTCACGCGCTCCTCGCACCATGCGGGCGCGGATTTCGAGAAGTTGCGGGCAAAACGGCTCGGCGCGTCTCGATGATCTCCTTCAGCGCGGCGGCGTTGTTCATCGCCGGCTCGCGGGAGGCGAAGACGAGCGTCACCACCCGGCCGCGGCCGAGCGCGCGCAGACGCTTCAGCTCCTCCGGGCAGGCCTCGCGCAGCTCACGCGCATAGCGGGCCTTGAACTCCCGCCAGCGCTGCGGGGAATGCGCGTACCAGCGCCGCAGCGCGTCGCTCGGCGCGACGCGACGATCCCATTCGTCCAGCTCGGCTTTCGCTTTGGCGAGGCCGCGGGGCCACAGGCGATCGACGAGGATGCGCTTGCCGTCCTCGGCGCTCGCCTTCTCATAGGCGCGCTTGATCTTGAACATGCTTTTCCTCGGGGTCGAAGCCCCCCGGGCAGCGACATAGGGCGCTAGGCGCTCGCGTCGCGCGGGCGAAAAGGCGGTTTTCCCGACTTCCGCAATAGTGGTAATAGCTTCGCCCATGAAGAGCTTCCGCAACCGCCGCCGGGTGAATTTCCGCGCCGACGACATGTTCGCCCTGGTCAGGGACGTCGAATCCTATCCGAAATTCGTGCCCCTCTGCGAGGCGCTGCGCGTGCGTCGCCGCAGCACGACGGAGGAGGGCGTGGAGGTGATTCTCGCCGAGATGCAGGTTGGCTTCAAGGCGGTCTGCGAGCGCTTCACCAGCCGCGTCACCTGCGATCCGAACAAGCGCGAGATCCTCGTCGAATATGTCGACGGTCCATTCAAGAAGCTCGAGAACCGCTGGACCTTCGCCGATGAGGTCTCGGGTCCGGACGGCGCGCCGCGCTCGGTCGTCGACTTCTTCATCAATTACGAGTTCCGCAGCCGGACGCTCGGGCTGGTGATGGGGGCGATGTTCGACTCCGCCTTCCACAAATATTCCGACGCCTTCGTCAAGCGCGCCGGCGAGGTCTATGGCCGCCGCTGAGCGGCCTCGATCATCAGCTCCAGCGCCTGCCGGACCGAGGCCTCTCTTATCGCCTCGCGCGTCTCCGGGCCGAAGCGGCGCTCGACATGATCGACGCCGAAGCCTTTGCGCAGGCAGGCGAAATGGACGAGCCCGACGGGCTTTTCCGCGCTGCCGCCGCCAGGGCCGGCAATTCCGGTGATCGAGACGGCGATATCGGCGAAAGAGCGCTCGACCGCGCCGCTCGCCATGGCCCGCGCCGTCTCGGCGCTCACCGCGCCATAGCGCTCGAGGATATCGTGCGGGACGCCGAGCATCTCCTCCTTGGCGGCGTTGGAATAGGTGACGAAGCCACGATCGAAAGCATCGGAGGAGCCGGCGATCTCGGTGATCGCCCCGGCGACGAGCCCGCCGGTACAGGATTCCGCGGTCGCGAGGCGCAGAGCCTGCGCGCGGCAGAGATCGAGCAGGCGTTCGGCGAGGCGCGGCAGGTCCGGGGAGGTCATGAGCTGACTCGCTCGGCGTGAGGGAGGGCGTCGAGCCCATAGATAGGCCGGATCGGACTCCGCCGTCCATCCGACCAAAAATGCGGCTAGGTCTCCGATAGCGCGACCGCTTGCTCCAACGCCGCGCTTCGCGACGCCGCGATCAGCCGGCCGAGGGCGCGAAACTCGTCGCCGCGGCGCGAGGATTTGCGCCAGACCAGGCCGATCGTCCGGCGCGGCTCCGGCGCCTCAATGCGGAGCACGCGGACGCCGCCCCTCGCGGTCTCGATCGGCAGGCTCATCTCGGGGAGCAGCGTGCACCCCATGCCCGCCGAAACCATCTGAATCAGCGTCGTCAGATTGGTCATGCCGAAAGTGTCTATGTTCAGCACATTACGGCTCTCGCAAAAGCTGAGCGCCTGATCGCGCAGGCAGTGGCCGTCCTCCAGCAGCAGCAGCCGCTGCGCCTTCAGCATTTCCGCGCTGACGGAGTCGACCTCTTCCGGGCCGCCGCTCGGCGGCGTGACGAGATAGAAGCGATCCTCGAACAGCGGCATCGAATCGAGATCCGGATCGACGGGCGTCGCCAGCATGACGAGGTCGAGAAGCCCGTCGTCCAGCTCGGCCAGCAATGTGGCTGTCTGCGCCTCGCGAAGATGCAAAGGCCTCAGAGCAGCCGCGCCGCCGCCGAGCGCATCGAACAAGGTCGGCAGAATATAGGGCGCGACCGTCGGTATGACGCCGAGGCGAAGCGGACAGAAATTCTGCGCCGCCATCGTCTCCAGCTCCGAAATATCGGCGAGGATGCGGTGGGCGACCTTGGCGATCTCTCCGCCGGCGGCGGTCAGGATGACCAGCTTGCCGCGTCGCTCGACCAATTGCGTGCCGAGCTCGACCTCCAGCTCCTTGATCTGCATCGAGAGCGCCGGCTGCGTCACGGCGCAGAGATCGGCCGCCCTGCCGAAATGCTCGGTGCGGGCGAGGGCGTCGAAGTAGCGGAGCTGCTTTGTCGTTATCATCAGTTTTCCTGATCGATGACGAAGAAATTCGAATTTTACCTAATCGATTTCGCGTCTTATAGCAAGCTTGGCGGGGGTGCGACGAGGAGCTGAACAATGCCGAATGCGATAGAAAAAGAGATGACGAGCGCCGGAAAGCCGCGCTCGCGAACGAGCTTGCGGCGTTTTCTACAAACGACGGCGGCTGCGATGGCGATCGTCGTCGGCGCGACCCTCGCCGCCGCGGCCGAGGGCGCGCCGCATCCCAATCAGTTCTGGTGGCCGGACCAGCTCGATCTCTCGCCGCTTCGCCGCAACGCCGCGGAATCGAATCCGCTCGGCAAGGATTTCGACTATGCGAAGGCGTTCCAGACGCTCGACCTCGCCGCCGTCAAAAAGGACATAGAGGCGGTTTTGACGACCTCGCAGGACTGGTGGCCGGCGGACTATGGCAATTACGGCCCCTTCTTCATCCGCATGGCCTGGCATGGGGCCGGAACTTATCGCGTTCACGACGGCCGAGGCGGCGCGGGCGGGGCGCAGCAGCGCTTCGAGCCGCTCAACAGCTGGCCGGACAACGCCAATCTCGACAAGGCGCGGCGTCTGCTGTGGCCGGTGAAGAAGAAATATGGCCAGAAGCTCTCCTGGGGCGATCTGATGGTGCTGACCGGCAATGTCGCGATGGAGAAGATGGGCTTTGCGACCTTCGGCTTCGGCGGCGGCCGCAGTGACGATTGGGAGCCCGATCTCGTCTATTGGGGCGCGCCCAAATTCATGGCCAGCAATCGCGACAAGAGCGGCGCGCTCGAGAAACCCTTGGGCGCGGTCCAGATGGGCCTGATCTATGTCAATCCCGAAGGGCCCAATGGCGTGCCGGACCCGCTCGCCGCGGCCAAGGACATAAGGGAAGCCTTCGGGCGCATGGCGATGAACGACGAGGAGACCGTCGCGCTGATCGCCGGCGGCCATACTTTCGGCAAGGCGCATGGCGCCAAATCGCCGGCCAAATGCGTCGGCCCCGCGCCGGCGGGCGAGAAGATCGAGGCGCAAGGCCTCGGCTGGGCCAATCGCTGCGGCTCCGGCAAGGGCGCGGATACGATCACCAGCGGGCTGGAAGGCGCCTGGTCTGCCGATCCGGTCTCGTTCACCACGCAATATCTGGACAATCTCTTCGGCCATGAGTGGGTCAAGACCAAGAGCCCGGCCGGCGCGACGCAATGGAAGCCCAAGGACGCCGAGGACGTCGTCCCCGATGCGCACGAGCCCGGCAAGGCGCATCCGCTGATGATGTTCACCACCGATCTGGCGCTGAAATTCGACCCCGAATACGCCAAGATCGCCAAGCGCTTCCATGACGATCCGAATGCGTTCAAGCTGGCTTTCGCCAAGGCTTGGTTCAAGCTGACGCACAGGGATATGGGGCCGCGCTCGCGCTATCTCGGAGCGCTGGTTCCGAAGGAAGAGCTGATCTGGCAGGATCCAGTTCCGCACGCGAATGACAAGCCGATCGAGGCCGCGGACCTTGCCGGATTGAAGTCGAAAATCCTCGCCGCGGGCCTCACCGACGCCGAGCTGGTCCGAACGGCTTGGGCCTCGGCGGCTTCGTTCCGCGGCACGGATAAGCGGGGCGGCGCCAATGGCGCGCGCATACGCCTCGCGCCGGAAAAGGATTGGGCGGTCAACGACCCCGCCGAGCTGGCGAAGGTCGTGAAGACGCTGGAGGAGGTGAAGGCCGGCTTCGACAAGGCCCATGCCGCCGACGGCAAGCGCGTGTCGATAGCCGATCTCATCGTGCTCGGCGGCTCCGCTGCGATCGAGGCCGCCGCCAAAAAGGCCGGCGTCACGGTCGAGGTTCCGGTCTCGACGGGGCGCGCGGACGCGACGCAGGCGCAGACGGATGTCGAATCCTTCGCGGTTCTCGAGCCGAAGGCCGACGGCTTCCGAAATTACTTCGCCAAAGGCGGCGGGAAATCGCCGTCCGAGGCCTTGGTCGATCGCGCGAGCCTGCTGGACCTCACCGTCCCCGAGATGACCGTTCTCGTCGGCGGAATGCGGACGCTCGGCGCGAATGAGGGGAATTCGCGGCTCGGCGTCTTCACCTCGCGGCCGGGCGTGTTGAGCAACGAGTTTTTCGTCAATCTGCTCGACATGTCCACGCAATGGAAAAAGTCGACCGCGACGGAAGGCGTCTATGAGGGCGGCGACCGCAAGAGCGGCGAGCTCAAATGGACCGCGAGCGCCGTCGATCTGCTCTTCGGCTCCAATTCTGAGCTGAGGGCGGTCGCGGAAGTCTACGCCTCGGACGACGCGAAAGAGAAGTTCGTGCGCGACTTCGTCGCAGCATGGGTCAAGGTGATGAATCTGGACCGCTTCGACTTGCGCTGATCGAACTGCCGGCCGGGCTCCGACCTCTCGGAGTCCGGCCGACGGAATTCGTTCATACGGCGGACATCGGCAGCCGCACCGTCGCCAGCGCCAGCGCCGCCATGCCCTCCTGCCGGCCGGTGAAGCCTAAGCGCTCGGAGGTCGTTGCCTTCACCGCCACGCGGCCGATGTCGACCTCCATGATCTTCGCGAGGCTCTCGCGTATCGCGTCGCGATGCGGGCCGATCTTCGGCGCCTCGCAGACGATGGTGGCGTCGACATGGGCGATGATCCCGCCGCGCTCGCGCACGCGCTTGGCCGCGAAGGCCAGGAAGATGGAGGAGGGCGCGCCCTTCCATTGCTGGTCCGAGGGCGGGAAATGCTTGCCGATGTCGCCGTCGGCGAGCGCGCCGAGCAGCGCGTCGGTGATGGCGTGGGCGAGCACATCGGCGTCGGAATGGCCGGCGAGGCCGTGACTGTGCGACACCGGAACGCCGCCGAGCCAGACCTCCGTCCCGGGGCCGAAGGCGTGAACGTCATAGCCCTGGCCGGTGCGAATGTCCGAGAGATCGCCTAGCAGAGCGGTTTGCGCGCGCAAAAAATCCTCCGGCGTGGTGAGCTTGAAATTGGCGGCGTCGCCCGCAAACACATGGACCTCGTGGCCGGCGACCTCGGCGACCATGCCGTCGTCGGTGAGCTCGGCGCCGCCTCCTGCGACCTGCCGATGCGCGGCGAGGATCAGCGGAAAGGCGAAAGATTGCGGCGTCTGCACGAAGCGCAGGCTGGCGCGATCGGGCGTCGCCGTCACCACGCCATGCGCGTCGATCTGCTTCACCGTATCGGCGAGCGGCAGGCCGGGCACGGCCGCGCCATGGATGCGCGCCGCCTCGATCGCCCGGCCGATCAGCGCCGCGTCGGCGAAGGGCCGCGCCGCATCCTGGATCAGCACGATCTCCGGCGCCGGGGAGAGCGCCGCCAGCGCCTCGAGCCCATTGCGCACGCTCAGCTGGCGCGTCGCGCCGCCGATGGCCGGCTCCAGCAGCCGCGCCCGCGCTTTCTCCGATAGCTCCGCCACGCTCGCGCGGTAGAGCTCGGCGTCGTCGGCGTGGATCGCGACGATCAGCGTCGCCTGTGGCGCGGCCTGGTGCATGGCCTCGAGCGTGCGCGCCAGCACAGACTTGCCGAGAAGCCCACGATATTGTTTTGGAAGGCCGTCACCGGCGCGGACGCCGCGGCCGCCGGCGACGGTGAGGATCGCAATGGTCGAGGAAAAGCTCATATCCGGTTCCTCTCCCGCTTTTTCGGCTCCGCGTCAATTTCACCTTGGCGTCAATTTTCGCGAATCTCGGGGTTGTACTCATTGCGTACGTATGGCGGTCTGCATATAGTGTAGGCACGATGACAACTGATGAAATTATAGGCGAGACCATAGGAGCCACGCCTTTGCGCATCGGTTCGCTTCATCTCGAGGGGCGCGCCTTGCTGGCGCCGATGGCGGGCGTGACCGATCTCGCCATGCGTCGGATCGCATTGCGTTTCGGCGCGTCCGCGGCGGTCGGCGAGATGGTCGGGGCGAGCGCGCTGGCGCGCGGCGACGCCGAGGCCCGCCAGCGGCTGGACGGCTCGGGCGTGGACGCCCATATCGTGCAGATCGCAGCGCGCGATCCGGCTGGCGTCGCCGAGACGGCGCGACGGGCGGAGGCCGCGGGAGCGAAGCTCATCGACATCAATATGGGCTGTCCCTGCAAGCGCGTGACCGGCGGCCTCGCCGGCGCCGCGCTGATGCGCGAGCCCGCTCTCGCCGCCGAGCTGGTCCGCGCCGCCGTGGGCGCGGTGTCGGTTCCGGTCAGCGTCAAAATGCGGCTCGGCTGGGACGAGTCGCGCCGCAACGCCGCCGAGCTCGCCCGGCTGGTCGAGGCCGAGGGCGCCGCCATGGTGACGGTGCATGGCCGCACACGCGCGCAATTCTACGAGGGCCGGGCCGATTGGCGGGCGATCGCCGAGGTCACCGCCGCCGTGACGATTCCCGTCGTCGCCAATGGCGACTGCGCCTCGCCGCAAGACGCCGCCGCAATGCTCGCAGCCTCCGGCGCCGATGCGGTGATGGTGGGCCGGGCGGCGCTGGGGCGGCCTTGGCTGGTCGGCGACATCGCGCATTTTCTGGCCACCGGCCGCCGTCGCGCGGCGCCGTCCGCGACCGCGCGGCTGGAGGCGGCGCTCGACCATCTGGACGGGCTGCTGACGGCCATGGGCGCGGGCGCCGGCCTGCGCCATGCGCGCAAGCATCTCTCCGCCTATGCCGAGCAGGCGGACGGCGACGCCGAGGAGCGCGCGCGTCTGCGCGGAGCGCTCGTCGGCTCGTCCTCGCCCGAAGAAGTCCGTGGACTTCTGAGCCGGCTGTTCTCGCTCGAGCCGGCGCCGAGGGAGCCGGCTCCTGCCTATTGCTGACGCGCAAATCCCATGGAGGTTCGGCGCGCGCTGCGCCGGAAACGAGTCCGAGGTGTCGAGATGACCGCCGAATCGAACCCGCACCGGCGCAAGAGCGCGCTCACGACGCCCGTCGGCGCGAGGCTGCGCATTATCGCCGACGATAATCGGGCCTGCATTCTCGAGGCGCTGCCCAATGTGATTCTGGCGATCCGCCCGGACGGCGTGATCGTCGACGCCAACGCCGCGGCCGAGTCCTTTTTCGAGATCGGCAAGCCGATCCTCATCGGACAGGAGCTCGGCCGTCTCGTGCCCTTCGGCTCGCCGCTGCTCGCCTTGATCGAGCAGGTGCGCGAGCGCGGCTCCGCGATCAACGAATATCGCATCGACCTCGGCCGCCCGGGAATGGATGGCGAAAGACGCGTCGATGTGCATTGCGCGCCGCTTCCGGACAGCGAAGGCGGCGTTCTGGTCGTGCTGCAAGAGCGGACAATTGCCGATAAAATAGACAGGCAGCTGACCCATAGGGGGGCGGCGCGCACGGTTTCTGGGCTCGCCGCAATGCTCGCGCATGAGATCAAAAATCCACTTTCGGGCATTCGCGGCGCGGCGCAATTGCTGGAAAGCTCGGTCGGCGACGCCGATCGGGCGCTGACGCGGCTGATCTGCGAGGAGACCGACCGCATCGTCCGCCTCGTCGATCGCATGGAGGTGTTCTCCGACTCGCGGCCGCTGGAGCGCGAGAAGGTCAATATTCATGTCGTTCTCGACCATGTGAAGCGGGTCGCCCGCAGCGGCTTCGCCCGCCACATTCGCTTCATCGAGAATTACGACCCGTCGCTGCCGCCGGTCGCCGCCAATCGCGACCAGCTCGTGCAGGTGTTCCTCAATCTGGTGAAGAATGCGGCCGAGGCGATCGGCGACGCCATCGACGGCGAGATCGAGCTCTCGACCGCCTTCCGGCCGGGGGTCAGCCTGCGCACGCTCGGCGAGAAGCGGCCGGTCGGCCTGCCGCTCGAATTCTGCGTGCGCGACAATGGCCGCGGCGTGCCCGAGGACATAGCCGCGCATTTGTTCGATCCCTTCGTCACCACGAAGACTTCCGGAACTGGCCTCGGACTTGCACTGGTGGCCAAGATCGTCAATGACCACGGTGGCATCGTCGAATGCGAATCCCATCCGAGGCGTACCACTTTCCGTATTCTCATGCCGATGTATCGCAACAAGGAAGAGGAGAAGCGAGCGGACGAGCGACGAACCAGAAAGCAACAGCCCGCCGCCGAGGGAATGGAGCCGACGCCGAGAGAGCGCCGCTCGTGAGAACGATCTACTGGAGAAAAATCCGATGACCCACGGCGAGATTCTGGTCGCCGACGACGACGCCGCGATCAGGACAGTGGTGGCGCAGGCGCTGTCGCGCGCCGGTTATGAAGTGCGCACCACCGGCACGGCCGCGACCTTGTGGCGCTGGGTGCAATCGGGAGAGGGCGATCTCGTCGTCACCGATGTCGTGATGCCGGACGAGAACGCTTTCGAGCTTCTGCCGCGCATCAAGAAATTGCGCCCCGATCTGCCGATCATCGTGATGAGCGCGCAGAATACTTTCATGACCGCGATTCGCGCATCGGAGCGCGGCGCCTATGATTATCTGCCCAAGCCCTTCGACCTGAAGGAGCTGGTCGGCATCGTCGGCCGCGCCATGGCCGAGCCGCGCAAGAAGAACGAGATCGACCGTCCAGACGACATGGAGGGCATGCCCCTCGTCGGTCGCTCGCAGGCGATGCAGGAGATCTATCGCTCGCTCGCGCGGTTGATGCAGACCGATCTCACCGTGATGATCAACGGCGAGTCCGGCACCGGCAAGGAGCTGGTCGCCCGCGCGCTGCACGATTACGGCAAGCGCAAGAAGGGCCCCTTCGTCGCCATCAACATGGCCGCCATTCCGCGCGATCTCATCGAGAGCGAGCTGTTCGGCCATGAGAAGGGCTCGTTCACCGGCGCCAGCCAGCGCTCCATCGGCCGCTTCGAGCAGGCCGAGGGCGGCACATTGTTTCTGGACGAGATCGGCGATATGCCGATGGAGGCGCAGACGCGGCTTTTGCGCGTGCTGCAGCAGGGCGAATATACGACCGTCGGCGGCCGCACGCCGATCAAGACCAATGTCCGCATCATCGCCGCGACCAATAAGGATCTGCGCGGGCTGATCCAGCAGGGCTTGTTTCGCGAGGATCTGTATTTCCGACTGAACGTCGTGCCGCTGCGGCTGCCGCCGCTGCGCGAGCGCTCGGAGGATATCGCCGACCTCGTGCATCACTTCTTCAAGGTGGCGGCGAGCGAGGGCCTGCCGCAGAAATATATCGAGCAGGCGGCGCTCGACCGCATGAAGCGCTACCGCTGGCCGGGCAATATCCGCGAGCTGGAGAATTTGATCCGGCGCCTCGCGGCACTGCATCCGCAGGAGGTCATCACCGAGCAGGTGGTGGAGCTCGAGCTCGAGCACGAGATGCGTCAGGCTTCGCCCGGCGATCGGCTCCAGCCGGCGACCGCCGTTGTGGCGGATATGTCCTCGGACAAGGATTTGACGCTCTCCACCTCGGTCGAGCAGCATCTCGCCAAGCTGTTCCGTGACCACGGCGAGCGTCTGCCGCCGCCGGGCCTCTATCATCGCGTCATTCGCGAGATAGAGGTGCCGCTGATCTCCGCCGCGCTCGCCGCGACGCGGGGCAATCAGATCAAGGCGGCGGAGCTGCTCGGCCTCAACCGCAACACGCTGCGCAAGAAGGTCAACGACCTCGACATTCGCCTGATGCGCTCGCCGCGGTAGCGCGGAGTCCTTCTCCCGCTCGCGGGAGAAGGTGGCCCTCGCGTCAGCGAGGGTCGGATGAGGGCCCGAGCCGCTTGCCCAACCGTTTGAAAAGATCGCGCCCGTCGGTCTCGCTCTCGTGTAATCTCGACGGACCCTCATCCGACCCCGCTTCGCGGGGCCACCTTCTCCCGTAAACGGGAGAAGGAAAGGTCGCGAGATTGCCACTCCACGCATCGCGACCTATACAGGCGCATGTCCATGGCGGGAGACATTCAGGCGCCTGCGCCGCCGACCGCGCCCAGGAAGCGATCCTGGCGCCTGTGGTTCGGGCCGATCGCGGTCGTCGCCGCCGTCGCCTGCGCGCTCGCGACTTTCTTCGTCATGGCCGAGCTCGCGCCAGTCGCGCCGACCAGCGATGTCGTCTATCCTCTGTTCTTCGCCGATGCGGTCGCGCTGGTCCTGCTCGCCACTCTGGTGCTGGTCAAGGCGGGCTCGCTCATCGGCTCCTGGCGACGCGGCGCGGCGGCGGCCGGGCTCCATATTCGCATCGTCGGCTTCTTCTCCGTGCTGGCGCTGACGCCGGCGATCATTCTGGCCATCGTCGGCTCGGTGACGCTCGAGCGCGCGTTGAACCCGCAATTCCTCTCCATGGTGAAGACCTCCGTGCACAGCACGGCGGAGGCGGCGCGCGTGTTCCGCGAGACGCAATGCCGCTCGCTGCTGCAGGAGGCGCAGCTCTCCGCCTCCGATCTCGACCGCGCGCGCGCCATGTTCAACGCCGATCGCGGGCTGTTCCATGAATTCTTCGTCTCGCGGGCGCGTTTCCTCGGCTTTTCGGTGGCGGCGATCGTCAAGACCGACGGGCAGATATTGGAGCGCGTCGATGTGACCGCGGACGGCTCGGCGATCGTCATCGCGCCGCCGGCCGCCGATTTCGAGGATGCGCGCGAGGGCGAGCCGCTCTGCCTCGTCATCGACGACGGGCGCACTTTCGTCGCGCTGCGGCCGCTGTCGAGCTTCGCCGACACA
Organism: Methylosinus sp.; assembly: GCF_036560965.1. Lineage (NCBI taxonomy): Bacteria > Pseudomonadati > Pseudomonadota > Alphaproteobacteria > Hyphomicrobiales > Methylocystaceae > Methylosinus > Methylosinus sp. The sequence continues at coordinate 71,350 of NZ_DATBQF010000062.1, forward strand.
TTCCTCTATGTGACGCGTCCGGTCGATCCGTTCGGCGTGCAATTCCCGGAGCAGGCGGCGAGCCTCATCGCCACCTATGACGCTTTCGAGACCTATCGCGGCGCGGTGAAAAAGGCCTTCACGGTCATGTATGCGCTGCTCGCCACCATCATGCTGCTGTCGGCGGTGTGGGTGGGCCTCGATTTCGTCGACAGGCTCGTCGCGCCGATCCGCGCGCTGATCGCCGCGACCGATCAAGTGTCGGCCGGCAATCTCGATGTGCGCGTCGATGTCGAGCGCTCGCATGGCGATCTCGCCCGGCTCGGCGCCGTCTTCAACAATATGACCAGCGAGATCGAGCAGCAGCAGAGCCGCCTGCTCGCCGCCAATCGTCAGAACGAGGAGCGCCGCCTGTTCACCGAGGCGGTGCTCTCCGGCGTGCCGGCCGCCGTCATCGGCGTCGACGCCGCGGGGCGGATCAATGTGCTCAACCGCTCGGCCGAGGAGCTGCTCGTCGGCGGCGCCGGACGGGACGGCGCCGCGGCCGCCATCGGCGCGCATGCGGCGGATGCGCTCCCCGAGATCGCGCCCATATTGGCGGATGCGGTGGAGGCCTTTCCGCGCGCCATTCAAACGCAGATCAACATAAGGCGCGGCGTCAAGGAGCTGACGCTCGCCGTGCGCGTCACCTCGGCGAGCACGCAGCAGGGGGGCTCCGATTTCGTCGTGACGCTCGACGACATCACCGATCTCGTCACCGCGCAGCGCACCTCCGCCTGGGCGGATGTGGCGCGCCGCATCGCCCATGAGATCAAGAATCCGCTGACGCCGATCCAGCTCTCCGCCGAGCGGCTGAAGCGCAAATACGGCAAGCACATCACCTTCGAGCGCGACATATTCGACCAATGCACCGACACGATCGTGCGCCAGGTCGACGACATCAAGCGCATGGTCGACGAATTCGCCTCCTTCGCTCGCATGCCCAAGGCGCGACCCGTGCGCGACGATCTGTGCGAGTGCATGCGTCAGGCCTTTTTTCTGACGCGAGTCGCCCATAACGACGTGGAAATGACTTTGACCTTGCCGGACGCTCCGGTCTTCGCCGTCTTCGACCGACGGCTGTTATCGCAGGCGATCACCAATATCGTGAAGAACGCCGCCGAGGGCATCGCCGCGCGCGACGACGCCGCGGCGCATGACGCCAAGCGGATCGACATCAGCCTCGGCGTGCGCGACGATATGGCGGAGATCGATGTGATCGACAATGGCAAGGGATTCCCTGCCTTCAACCGGCAGCGCCTGCTCGAGCCTTATATGACGACGCGGGCCGAAGGCACCGGGCTCGGCCTGCCTATTGTCGCCAAGATCATCGAGGACCATGGCGGGCGACTCGAGCTGCTCGACGCGCCCTCCGGAACCGGCGCCTGTGTGCGCCTGTTCATTCCGCTCGGCGAGGCCGCCGCGGCGGGGGACGCGCAGGCGCGGACTTCTTGACGCGGACTTGGCGACGCGGACTTGGCGACGCGGACTTGGCGACTCGGACTTGGTGAATGGTGAGGCAGATGGTCAGCGACATTCTCATCGTCGACGACGAGGAAGACATCCGGGAGCTCGTCGCCGGCATTCTCGGCGACGAGGGCCATGGCGTGCGCACCGCCAAGGACGCCGACGGCGCGCTGGCGGCGATCGAGCAGCGCCGCCCGCATCTGGTCTTTCTCGATATTTGGCTGCAGGGCTCGCGCCTCGACGGCATGCAGGTTCTGGAGATCGTCCAGAAGCAGCACAAGGACCTGCCGGTGGTGATGATCTCCGGCCATGGCAATATAGAAACGGCGGTGAGCGCCATAAAGCTCGGCGCCTATGACTTCATCGAGAAGCCGTTCAAGGCGGATCGTCTCGTGCTGGTCGCCGAGCGCGCGCTCGAGGCCTCGCATCTGCGCCGCGAGATCAGCGCGCTGCGCCAGCGCGCCGGCGCCTCGGACCGCATCGTCGGCAGCTCCTTTCCCGCGCATCAGCTGCAGCAGGTCATCGCGCGCGTCGCGCCGGTCAATTCGCGCGTGCTCATCACCGGCCAGGCCGGCTCCGGCAAGGAGCTCGCCGCGCGCTGCATTCATGCGGCCTCGCAGCGCGCCGTCGGCCCCTTCGTCGTCATCAATGCGGCGACGATCACGCCGGACAATATGGAGATCGAGCTTTTCGGCAGCGAGGGCGGCGACGGGCCACGCAAGATCGGCGCGCTGGAAGAAGCCCATGGCGGCACGCTCTTCCTCGACGAGATTGCCGACATGCCCAAGGACACGCAGTCCAAAATCCTGCGCGTCCTCGTCGAGCAGACCTTTCAGCGCGTCGGCGGAACGGCGCGCGTCGAGGTCGATGTGCGCATCATCTCCTCATCGGCGCGCGACCTCACCTCCGCGATAGAGGAGGGGGCGCTGCGCGAGGATCTCTTCCATCGCCTGTCCGTGGTGCCGATTCGCATCCCCTCGCTCGCCGAGCGGCGCGAGGATATCCCCGAGCTCATCGAATATTTCATGGAGCAGGTGTCGGCGACCTCGGGAATGCCGCGCCGCAAGATCAGCGAGGACGCGCTCGCCGTGATGCAATTGCACGACTGGCCCGGCAATATCCGCCAGCTGCGCAACAATGTGGAAAGACTGATGATTCTGACCGCCGGCGACGCCACGGCCGAGGTTTCCGCCGATATGCTGCCGTCGGAGATCGGCCAACTCGTCCCCTCGACTCCGGCCGGCGTGCGTGGCGAGAAGTTGATGAGCCTGCCGCTGCGCGAGGCGCGCGAAGTGTTCGAGCGAGAATATCTGATCGCCCAGCTCAATCGCTTCAGCAACAATATTTCCCGAACAGCGGAATTCATCGGAATGGAGCGGTCGGCGCTCCATCGCAAGTTGAAGTCGCTCGCCATAGAATGAGGCGACACATCTCGGCGATACAAGGCGTTGTGAAAATTTCCTATTGGCTCTGCGGCGGTTTGGCTCTAGTTGATGCGTTTCGTCTCGTCGTAAACTCGTCGAAACAGCGGGTTACAGGACCTAAGGAAAGTCCTTTCGCCGCATCAGGGGTTTGCGTCTTGCGCATCGCGCCGGCGCAGTCTCTAATATGCGGTTCGATGGCTATGGACCGATAAGAGCGACGCAAATCGCCCCGATAACGAAAAACAGAACAGGATAGCCGATGTCCTCCGAACGCGCGCAGAATCTGCAAGATACGTTTTTGAATTACGTGAGGAAGAACAAAGTCCCGCTCACGATTTTTCTGGTCAATGGCGTCAAATTGCAGGGCATCGTGACCTGGTTCGACAATTTCTGCCTCTTGCTGCGCCGCGATGGGCACTCGCAGCTCGTCTATAAACATGCGATCTCGACGATCATGCCGGGCCACCCGATCCATATGTTCGAGCCGGGAGAAGAGGGCGCTGAGACTGCGCCGGAGCAACGTCACCGCTGAGCCGGATTTCGGGAGACCGGCCCCGGTCTTCCGTTGAAAATCCCGCAAAAACAACAGACGCTGGCACGACGCGCGGCATGCTGCCGACGCGCTTCGCGCAGCGGGCCGAGGTCGGGTTGAGCGAAAAAACATCAGCGTCCGAGGACCGGACGGCCGACGCGTCCACGAAAGCGCTCGTGGTGGGTCCTTATCCGACGCGGGCGCGCCCATCGGAGGGCGGCGCCGGGAAAGCGGCGGAGCGCGATTCCGTCGCAAGGCTGGCCGAGGCCGTCGGCCTGGCGGAGGCGATCGAGCTCGACATCGTCGGCGAGATCGCCGTTTCGCTGCATGATGTCCGGCCCGCGACCTATCTCGGCAAGGGCAAGGTCGAGGAGATCGCCGAGACGGTGAAAGCGACCGAGGCCGAGCTGGTGACGATGGATTGCCAGCTTTCGCCCGTGCAGCAGCGCAATCTCGAGAAAGCCTGGGGCGCGAAGGTGATCGACCGCACCGGGCTCATTCTCGAGATTTTCGGCCGCCGCGCCCGCACCAAGGAGGGCGCGTTGCAGGTCGAGCTCGCGCATCTCGCCTATCAGAAATCGAGGCTCGTGCGCAGCTGGACCCATCTCGAGCGTCAGCGCGGCGGCTTCGGCTTCCTCGGCGGCCCCGGCGAGACGCAGATCGAGACCGATCGCCGCCTGATCGAGGAGCGGATGGCGCGCATCGAGCGCGATCTCGAGCAGGTCAAGCGCACGCGCGGCCTGCATCGCAAGAAGCGGCGCGAGGTTCCCTATCCGGTCGTCGCGCTGGTCGGCTACACCAACGCCGGCAAATCGACGCTGTTCAACCGTCTGACCAAGGCCGGCGTGCTGGCCGAGGACATGCTGTTCGCGACGCTCGACCCGACTTTGCGCCAGATCCGCCTGCCGCATGGCGCGAAGGTGCTGCTCTCGGATACGGTCGGCTTCATCTCCGATCTGCCGACCATGCTGATCTCGGCCTTCCGCGCCACGCTCGAGGAGGTGACGCTCGCCGACGTCATATTGCATGTGCGCGACGTCTCGCATCCAGATTGCGAGGCGCAGGCCGCCGACGTCGAGACGATTCTCGCCGAGCTCGGGCTTTCCGGCGAGGCGGGGACGCGCATTCTCGAGGTCTGGAACAAGATCGATGTAGTGGACGACGACATCGTCGCCGCGATGAAGATCGCCGCGCGTGGGAAGAAGATCGTCGATCGGCCGTCTCTCGTCTCGGCGCTGACCGGGGAAGGGCTCGGCGCCCTGCTCGAGCGCATAGAGACGCGCCTCGCGGAAGGGCGCATCCGGCTCGAGGTCGAGCTCGATCCCGGCGACGGCGCCGGCATCGCCTGGCTCCATGCGCATACGGAGGTGCTGGACCGCCAGACTCTGCCGGATGGCCGGGCGCGGCTCGTCGTGCGCGTCGCGCCGGAGAGTTTCGACGGAGTGACGCGACGCTATCCGCAGGCCGAAGTGCGCGCCGAAGCGCCGGCGCGGCGACGCGCGCGCTAATTTCCTCACGGCGCGCCTCGAGCCCCGAGGCCTTTCGAACCGGCGGAACGCATCATGGATCGAGTTTATCTCGTCGTCGCTATTCTCTCCGAGGTCGTCGGGACCTCAGCGCTCAAGGCGAGCGAGGCGTTTTCCAAGCCTTTGCCGTCGATCATCGTCGTCATAGGCTATGGCGTGTCCTTTTTTCTGCTGTCGCTCGCGCTGCGCAGCATTCCGGTCGCCGTCGCCTATGCGATCTGGTCCGGCGTCGGCCAGGCGCTGATCGCCCTCGTCGCCTGGCTGGCGTTTCGCCAGACGCTCAACGCCGGCGAAATGGCAGGAATGGGTTTCATCATCGCCGGCGTCGTCGTGCTGAGCCTGTCGTCGCAAACCGCTCATTGACGGAAGCGACGATCCCCTCATCTCACCGTGAAGGGCACGATCACATCGATGGCGAACATGCCTGTCGAACGCCTGAAGCCGCTCGCGCCGAAGAAGGGCGCGGCGGCGGTCAGCGACGCGTCGTAGCGCAGCTCCGGCCGCAATGTCAGGCCCGTGAACGGCAGGTCTTTGGGAATTTTCGGCGTGATGGTCAGACCCGCGGTGAGCTCGAGATAGCTCGTTCCGCGCCCCTCCGGCTGGAAGATCGCCGAGGGCGCGTAAAAGCCGTGCTCGACATTGTTGTAATCGAAATAGCCCGGATAGGCGCCGACGAAATAATTATTGTGGTCGCGCCAATATTCCACGCGGCCATTGAGCTGGAGCACGTCGTCGATCTTATAGGACGCATAGTGCGCGACTCCATAGCCATCGACGCCGCGCGCGCGGCGCGGAATGAGCGCGGCGTCGAAGCCATAGCGGTCGGCGAGCGTGCTCAACACGCCGTCCGACAGTCCTGTGACCGAAAGCGCGTTCCATCCGTCGTCGCGGACGTAATTGATATCCGCGCTCAGCGTGAGCCGATCCGTCACTTTCCAGGTCACCGTCACATCATTGCTATAGGACAAGGCCCGATTGGGATCGCAGGCGCATAGATAGGGAATGTTCGGCCAGCCGACGCCGAGCGGATCGAGCTGCTTTGGATCTTCCGGACCGATATGAGTCGTCCCGAGAATCGTCAGCTTGTCGTCGAAGGCTTTTATGCGCAGGCCTGCTTGAAAAGAGGCGGAATTATTATTGTCGCCGGGCCAGCCCAGGCTCGTGCTATCGCCCGACATCACGCTCGCATGGACGTAGAGCCAGGAGGTGAGATCGGTCGAGAGCATCACGCCCGTCTGCTTGAGCGGAATGCCGAAATTGAAAATATAGGAATGCGTGTAGAAGATGCTGTCCACCAATTCCGCGCCTTCCAGCGTGACGAATTGGCCGATTTTCACATCGACGCCATTGTCGGTGATCCAGGGTAGATGCGCGGTCGCGAAGGCCTGGAGCACGTCGAGCTGCGTGCGATCGCGCATCGCATAATCCAGCTCGCCGAGAAAATGCGTGTAGCGCGCGTCGGAGCCGATCATGCCTTGAATCTTGAAGCCGAAGTCGAAGTCTTTCGTCGCTTCGGGGTCTGGAAGGCGCTGCACGGTGAGCACGCCAGCGTTGAATTGCGGCTGATTGGCGCGATCGGTGAAGAGATGCCCCCAATTGAGCTTGTTGAAGGGATTGTCGAAATTGAAAGTGGAGCCGGCGTCGACGAAGCCATCCACCTTCAATGCGTCGAGCCATGCGGGCGGCGGCTTTTTTTTGTCTGATTTCTTGTCCGAGTCGGAGGTCGCGGACCGTCGCGCGCCAGTAGCGGCAGGCGGCGTCGGCCACCCGAGAAGCGCGCCGCCATCGTCGTCTTGCGCCCATGCGGGAACGATTATGAGCGTCGCCGCCACGACGCCGGCGCCAAATCTCGACTGCGCAAGTCGCAACTGTGCAAATCTCGGCCGCCGAGTCTCGACCACGAGCAGGTCAGCCTCTTCCTCGAAAAAAATCGAATGAAACGGGAATGATCGAAAACGCGGTCGATCGGCCGAAAACGACTCTGGCGACGAATGTGAGGCCTATCCGATTCCGCGGGCGTGATGGAGTCGGTTATTCCACGGGCCCGGCCTGCGGCTCCGCCTGATAGTCCTGCGAGCGCATCTCGATCAGCCGCGACACGGCGCGGGCGAATTCCTGCGCCTCGTGCCCGGTCGGCGCGCGATAGAGATCTTGCGCTTCGGTCTGCGCGGAGAGAACGAGCCGCGTCTTCCGCTCGTAGAGAATGTCGACGAGGGTGATGAAGCGCTTGGCCTCGTTGCGGCGCTCCAGCGTCATCGCCGGGACGTCGTCGACGAAGATCGTGTCGAAGGCTTCGGCGAGAGCCATATAGTCGGAAGCGCCGATGGGGCGCGAGCAGAGCGCCTCGAATGGGAAGCGCGCCACCCGTCCCGCCGCCTGCGGAACGATGATGTCGCGGCGAGCCACGCGCAGCTTCATCGGCGTGCCTGCCGAGACACCGGTCAGTTGCAGAAACATCGCGTCCAGCGCCGCGCGGGCGCAGGCATCCGCCGGGGTGAAGAAGGTCTCGCCGAGCGCTGTCTTCTCGAGGCGGAAATCGGCGCGCGCATCGAGACGCAGGATGTCCAGCCGCTCCTCGATCAGCGCGATGAAGGGCAGGAAGAGATCGCGATTGCGGCCGCCTTCATAGAGCTGGCGCGGCTCGACATTGGAGGTCGCCACCACGATGACGCCGCGCTCGAGCAGCCTGGTGAACAGGCGCGCGAGAATGGTCGCATCGGCGATGTCGGTCACGTTGAACTCGTCGAAGCAGAGCACGCGCGTCTCGCTCGCAATATCCAGCGCGACGCGCGCCAGCGGATCGGGAGCGGCGCTGGCGCGGGCGGCGCGCAGGCGCGCATGCGCCTCGGCCATGAAGGCGTGGAAATGCGCGCGGCGCTTGGCCTCGAGCGGCAGCGCGGCGAAGAAGAGGTCCATCAAGGTCGTCTTGCCGCGCCCGACGAGGCCGTGAATATAAATTCCGCGCGGCCCCCCGCAGGGCGCGCTGCGTCCGAAGAGTCCGCGCAACCGCGCGGCGAGGCCGCCTGTGGCGGGGAGCGCCGGCGGCGACCGGCGCGTCAGCGCGCGCGAGAGCGTCTCCAGCTTTTCGAGCGCGGCCAGTTGGGCCGGGTCGCGCTCGAGCGCGCCGCTCGCGACCAGAGTCTCATAGCGGGCGAGGAGGGGGCGCGGCGCCGTCACCTGCGGCGCCTCGTCGTCGCGGTCACAGCCGGCGCATCCGGCCATTGGCGGCCGCAAAGGCCCCGTCGCGCAATTCGCAATAGAGCAGGCGCTCGGGGTCCACCGGGCCGGGCATGACGATCTTGCCGCGCGGCACGCGGGCGAAGCCGAGCCGCGCGTAATAGTCGAGATCGCCGACCAGCAGCACCAGTCCGTGTCCGGCCTCGCGCGCGGCGTCCAGCGATTGCTTGATCAGCGCCTCGCCGAGCCCCTGCGAGCGGAAGGCCGGCTCGACCGTCAGCGGGCCGAGCAGCAGAGCAGGGGTTTCGTCGATGAGAATGGAGGTCATCCGATTGGCGCCCACCAGCAGAGTGCCGACATGGGCGACGAAGGAGAGGGCGAAATCGGCCTCGACGCCCTCACGCAGCCGATAGGCCGTGCGCGCATAGCGTCCCGGACCGAAAGCCCGCTCCTCGAGCTTTTCGATTTGGGGCGCGTCGGCCGGCGTCTGCGGCGAGAAGCGGATGACGAGATCGATCATGGCTGCGCATAACATGGTGGATGGCAAGGGCAAAGCATCGCGTGGGCGTGGGCCCGCGCTCGGGTGGCCCGGCCAGGCCCGAGCGAATCGGCCCGAGTCTTGCTCTCGCCCGGGATATGACAATGATAGCGATCAGACCCGCCACTCTGGAGGACGCCGAGACGATCGCCGCGCTCCATGTCGCCGCCTGGGCGGAGACTTATGCGGCGCTGGCGCCGGCCGAGATTCTCGCGGACTACACTCTGGAGACGCGCCTCGCGCAATGGCGCGAGACATTGGGCGGAGCCGGGCCGCAACAGCCGCCGCCGAGTGTGTTTCTGGCGCTGCGGGAAGACGGCGGCGCCATCGGCTTCGCCGCGAGCGGCGCGCAGCAGAGCGATATTCTCGGGCAGCGCGGCTATGCCGGCGAATTCCAGGCGATCTATCTGTTGAAGGAGGCGCAGCGCCAGGGCGTCGGCCGCCGCTTCATGCACATGATGGCGAAGGCTCTGCGCGAGCGCGGGATCGAATGGGGGAGCCTCTGGGTGCTGCGGCATAATTTCACGGCCCGGCGCTTCTACGAGAAGCTCGGCGGCCGCAAGATCGGCGTCGAAGGCGCATGGCGCGGCGTGCCGGAGGTCGCCTATGGATGGCGCGACCTCGGCCTCATCATCGATCCGCCGCCGGCCAAGTCCTGGTGAGCGGCTTCACCATACGCGCCGCGACGGCGGCCGATGCGCAGACGATCGCCGCGCTCAATTTCGCCTGCTGGCGCGAGACCTATGAGAGCCTGCTGCCGGCGGACGTCTTCGCCGCGCTCACGCTCGAGGAGCGTCTCGACCATTGGCGCGGCGTTTTCGCGGGCGGCGGATGCGTCGCTCTGACCGAGGATGCGGGCGGCGCGGCGGCAGGCTTCACGCATTGGCGCGCGCATGAGCTCGTTCTCGGCGGCCGGCTCGGTCGCGGCGGCGAGATTTGCGCCATCTATCTGCGCCGCGTGGCGCAAGGACGCGGCCTCGGTCGCGATCTGATGCGGCTGATGGCGCAGGAGATGCGCGAGAGCGGGCTGCGCTGGGCGAGCCTGACCGTGTTGCGCGACAATGGCGCGGCGCGCAGCTTCTACGAGGCGATGGGCGCGCGTCGTTTCGGCCGCGAGCTCTCTTGGCGCGGCGTTCCGCAGGTCGCCTATGGCTGGCGGGATGTCGGCGGGCTCGCTCGCGCAGCGACGGTCTAGTATCCGCCGTCAAGAAACGATCTGTCCGCCCGGCGCCGCGCGACGGCAATATTCGAAATGCATTCCGTCGCGCGTGCTGTCGGGTCGGAAATATCCGCCCCATGCGAATCCGAAGCTCTCGAAGATCGGGACCAGCTCGATCACGCTGCCGACGGAGCCTTTCGGAGGCGGCTCGGCGCCATAGGCGTTCCAGCGCGCATTGATGTCGAAGGCGAGGCCCCAGCTATGCGCGCTCAGATCGCGATTGGGGTTCCACGATTTGTGGCGCGGCACATGGCAGCCGTCCCATTTCAAAATACGATCGAGCAGATTGCGTTCGGCGATCTCCACTATCGCGGCTTGCAGCGGCTCGGCGATGGCCTTGTTGCAGGCGATCTCGCCATGGGCGACGAGATGGGCGAGCGCTTCGATCTTGATGGTGACGATGTTCCGGCTCGGCCAGTCGTCGGTGATCGCGATGGCGCCGCGCGGCGAGCTCTCCACATAGGCGAAGCGTCCGAAAATCTCCCGAATCTCGTCCGTCTTCAGCACTTTGAGTTGCGCCGCGGGCGATAGCGGCGGCGCGGCCGGCGCGGCGCTCTCGGGGAGCGGAACGACGACGACGCAATTCTGATCGGTCGACAGGCCGAGCTTGCGAGCGAGGCCGGGCGACAGATCGGCGACGCGGCCGGTCGTCTCTTTGGGACCCCAGTCGACCGGCTGCGCCCTCTCGGCCGCGCCCGTCGTCGGATTGACGACCGAGACCTGGATTTTCTTCAGATGCGCTCTCGGCGTATCGTCATAGTTCCAGCGACAGGCGATATAGAACGCCTCTGGATCGAGACGACGCGCGAGCCCGGTCGTACCCGGCGGCTGCTGCGGCAGGAACAACTCCGGAAATTGCGCCAAGTCGGAGGCCTCCAGCAGGGCGAGGCCCTCATCGGGTCCGACGCCATGGTCGTCGGGGCCGCCGAAGGTCGACATAGCGCCCCGCAACGTGACATGACGACCGGGGACGGCCGGCAGCGAAGGCGGCGGCGAGGCGGGCGGCGGCAGGGAGGGGGTCGTCGGCTGGGAAAAAGTATCGATGCGCTCGAACAGCGACGCGTTGATTTTCGGCGCCGGAATCCTGGCGAGGCTTCGTGTGAACGCCTCGATCGCGTCCGAGCCGACATAGCCGGCGACGATCACGCCGAGAAGAATTTGCGCCGACCCGGACGGGTCGACATTCATCAGCTTGGCGGGGCCGAGCGAGAGCGTCGTCGCCACTCCGGCGACGAAGCCGATCATCAGGCTCGTCGCAAGTCGGGCGGCGTTGAACAGATCCGCGGAGGCGACGTCGGCGGCCTCGGCGTCATCGTTCATTTTCTTGAGGCCGGCAATCACGCGCAGTCCTTGTCCGATCGCTCCGAGCAGCCCGCCGAGCGTAAGCGCGCCGAGGACGTCGAAGAGCTGACTGCTGTCCGTCATGACAAACCTTTCGAAAAAACGCGGAATCGACTGAAGGCGCGGGCGCTCAGGAGACCGCGGAGCCGCTCAACGGCGGAAGATCGTCGAAGAAAGCCAATCGTTTGCGTATCTCGAGGTCCGGCTTGGCGGGAACTTCGTAGTTGCGCACCAGCGCGTCGATGATCTCGCCCGCGGACGCGCCATGGTCGAGGGCGCCGCGCGTTCTGGCGAAGCGCGATACGCTCCGAATCTCCCAGATCGCCGCGGCCGTCTGCTCCGCCACCGACATTTCTTTCGGATATCGGCCGAACTGCTTTCGAATGGCTTCCGCGCGGCTCGGGTCCCATTGCACGATGCCTTGGGAACGGTGGTGAACGTCCCAATGCTCGTCCCGCGGATTTGCGAGCGACTCGCCCGTCATATTGGCGACGAGCGCGCGCGCCGCGAGATCGCCGAGCCCCTGCTGGCGCGCTTCTCGATAGGCCTCGATCTGATTTTGCCGCAGCGCGCTGAGCGTGCGAGGCTTGCCGCCGCCGGCCGGAATCTTCGGCGGCGCGGCCGGGCCGCCGCCGCCGGGCGTGCGGGCGGCGCCGCCGAGATTGCGCGTGAACGCCTCGAGAAAATCGACGCCGGCGTAGCCCGAGGCCGCGATCCCCAACAGTAGCTGCACATCGTCCGGCTTGATGCTGAGCAAGCGGCTTATGCCCATCGAAATGCCGGTGATGACGCCCGCTATGAAGCCGATGACGAGGCTGACATTGATACGGCTGGCGACAAAGAGATCGGCTTGGCCGGCGGCTTTCGCCTGCGCCTCGTCGTTCATCTTCTTCAGGCCGACGATGGCGCGGGCGCCTTGCCCCACCGCGCCGAGGAGGCCGGCGAGAAGGAGCGCGCCGAGGATTTGCCCGGGAGTGAAGCCGCTCGCCCCATTGGCGGCGGCGCTCGCCGCGCTGGCGATCGGGTTGTCCGCCACACTAAGACCCCTTGAAAAGTCACGGCGCTGTTGCAGCGTCAATGAAATCGAGCAAATTCTCACTATATGATGACGAGTTTTTGACAGTCTGGCAAGCGCAAAGCCAGATCGCGGCAAGCGCAAATCAAAGTCGAGTCGGCTCGGCGGTTCATCGCCGATAAGACGGATCACCAATAAGGAGATGGAGGCGCGGCCGCGAAAACTTCGGCGAGCCGAGCGCGCGTCGCGGGCGTCGTAGTCTCGGGCAGCTGGTCCAGCGGAAAGAACGCGGCCTCGGCGATCTCATGATCGGGCGCGCGCGGCGCGCTCTGGCGGAACGCCCGCGCAATGTAGAAAGCCACATGGTCGCGCTTGGAGATGCGGCGGTTGAGATAGACCCCGTGCAGCTCCGCCGGCGCGTCGAGCTGGATATTGCCTTCCTCGGCGAGTTCGCGGGCGAGCGCCTGCTCGAGCGTCTCGCCCGGCTCGACGCCGCCGCCGGGCAGATAAAAGCCCGCAATATAGGTGTGGCGCACCAGCAGCACGCGCCGCTCGGCGTCCACCACCAGCCCACGCACGCCGAGCGTCATCGGCCGCAGCGCCATGGCGCCGAGCACCACGAGGCGCGTCGTCAGCAGGGTCCGCCAGCCGGGCTCGCTCATCGGCGCGGCGCCCGCGGGGGAGGGCTCGTCGATTCAAATGACTGGCGTTCCATGGTTCGACACTCTAGAACCGCTCGAATTCGTCGCTGGCGCGAATGGGGACGTCGAGAGGCTAACTAGCGCCGCTGTTCCGTCGCGCGCAAGGAGCGCCAGATTGAAATCCTTTTCCGACCTCACGGAACGCGAGATTCTCGCCGTCGCTATCGCCTCGGAGGAGGAGGACGGCCGCATCTATCAGAGCTTCGCCGAAGATCTCTCCGAGCGCTATCCGTCCTCGGCCCGAGTCTTCGAGGAGATGGCCGAGCAGGAGGCGGCCCATCGCCACGCGCTGCTCAACCTCTATCAGAAGCGTTTCGGACCCAATCTGCCGCCGATCCGGCGCGAGGATGTGAAGGGGTTCCTGCGCCGCCGGCCGATCTGGCTGACGCGCAATCTCTCGCTCGAGACGATCCGCAAGGAAGCGGAAGTCATGGAATATGAGAGCGCGCTCTTCTATCAGCGGTCGGCGGCGCGGGCGACCGACGTCGGCGTGCGCAAGCTATTGGGCGATCTCGCCGCGGCGGAGCAGGGCCATGAGACCCTGGCCTCGCGTCTCGGCTCGCAGATTCTGACGCCCGGCGCGAAAAAGGCCGAGGACATCGCCTATCGGCGCTTCTTCATCCTGCAATATGTGCAGCCGGGCCTCGCCGGCCTCATGGACGGCTCCGTCTCGACATTGGCGCCGCTGTTCGCCGCCGCCTTCGCCACCCACAATAATTGGGAGACGTTTCTGGTCGGCCTCGCCGCCTCGATCGGCGCCGGCATCAGCATGGGCTTCGCCGAGGCGCTCTCCGACGACGGCTCGCTGACCGGCCGCGGCTCGCCCATGCTGCGCGGCGGCGTCTGCGGGTTGATGACGACGATCGGCGGCCTCGGCCATACGCTGCCCTATCTCGTGCCGGATTCGGTCCCCAACAGCTTCGGCATAGCGACGACGATCGCCGGCGCGGTCGTCTTCGTCGAGCTCTGGGCGATCGCCTTCATCCGCGCGCGCTACATGGACACGCCGTTCCTCCATGCCGTGTTCCAGATCGTGCTCGGCGGCGCGATCGTGCTCGCGGCCGGCATTCTGATCGGCGGCGCGTGAGGGTTGCGCATGGGATTTCTGCTCGCTCATCTCTCCGACGCCCATATCGGGCCGATCCCGCGGCCGAGCCTGCGCGAGCTCGCCGGCAAGAGGCTCACCGGCTACGCCAATTGGATCAATAAGCGGGCGCAGGCGCATGACATGGGCGTGCTCGGCCGGCTCGTCGCCGACATGGAAGCGCAAAGGCCCGACCATGTCGTGATGACCGGCGACATCGTCAATATCGGCCTCGACGCCGAGATCGAGGCGGCGCGGCAATGGCTGTCGAGCCTCGGCAGTCCGGAGCATGTGAGCTTCACGCCCGGCAATCACGACGCCTATGTTCCGGCGTCTGTCCCCCGCGTGGCGGAGACTTTCGCGCCCTGGACCACGTCGGAAGAGGGCGGGGGCTTTCCCTATCTGCGGCGGCGCGGCGGGGTCGCGCTCATCGGGCTCGATTCGGCGGTGCCGACCGCGCCTTTCGTCGCCTCCGGCCGGCTCGGCGCCGAGCAGCGCGAGAAATTGGCGGCGCTGCTCGACAAGACCAAGGCGGAGGGGCTGGCGCGCGTCGTGCTGCTGCATCATCCGCCGCATCGCGGCGGCGCGCGGGCCTTGCGCGGCCTCGATGACGCCGCCGAGCTCGAGGCGATCATCGCCCGCCATGGCGCAGAGCTCGTCCTGCACGGCCACAATCACCGGATCAGCCTGCATCGTCTGCCCGGCGCGCATGGCGCGACGCCCGTCATCGGCGCGGCCTCCGCCTCGGCGAAGGCCGGCGCGCATACGCATCGCGCCGCCTATAATCTTTATTCGATCGAGCGCAGGGACGACAAAATCGTCATCTCGGCCCGCTCGCGCGGGCTGAGGGACGACGGCGAGACGATAGAGGAGCTGGACGCGCTCGCTCTGTGAGCAAGCGTCAGCGCGCCAGATAAGGCCCGATGGCGTAGACTCCGAGCTGCCACAGCAGGAAGAAGAACGCCGCCGCGCCTGCGCCCTGCGCCAGGAACAAAATGGCGCGATACAGCTTTTCGCCCAATCCGCCGGGCCGACGCGGCGCGGGCAGGCTCGCGGCGGAGGAGGAGGCGACGATGCGCTTTTTCTTCGCCTCGTTCGAAAACGCGCGGGCGCCGCTCTGGCCGGCGAAATCGAAAGCCAGCGCCTTTTCGCGCTCGATCAGCCGATGGGCGATATATTCGGTGATCGCCTCGACCACTGTCGCGACATTGTCGCTCTCGCCGATGGTGACGCGGCCGTGGCGCGTGTCCTGCAGAAAACGATAGGTGCGGCGGTCGCGCCCCATCTCCACGAAGCCGACATGATCGATGAAGAGCCGCGGCCGGTCGCCATGCGAGACGCCGATGTCGAAGAGATCGCAGTCCTCGGGCGCCTGGGCGAGGACGGGCTCCAAATGGTCGCGCAATATTTCGAGCCGTGCGGTCTCGGCGTCGCGCAGATCCGCGAGCACGCCCGAACGCTCGGCGTTGGCGAGGCGCGCCCGCCGCATCGCGCCGGTCAGATTGGCGACGCGCGTTTCCTTGGTCTCGGCGGAGAGGGCGCGCTGGCCGGAGCCGCTCCGCTCCCCGGCGGTCCGCCTGTCGGTCACAAGGGCCGCGGCTGCGGGCGCGTCGCCCGTCGTGGCCGGTTGGCCGTCCCTCTTGGACTCGTCCATCTCACTCATTCGTACGAAAGACCGCATGGCGCATCTCTTCCATTATACCCTCTCGCGACCGAGTTTCGACTGGAAAGCGCCAGGGGCCGTAAAGGCCCGGCCGGCGTCTCCGTCTTCCATATCGATCCATTATCGGCGGCGAGCGTTTCCTTGTTAGACCACAAAGGCGGATAAAGCATGACCGTCGTTACGAACGCGCCAAACTCGTATCCGGAATAATACTTATAATTCGATATGAATATTAGAGGACGCCGCATTTTTTCTATGAGCGCTCCTCTTATGCTTCGATAGACGCGCGCAGGCGGCGATGAGGGCGCGCCGCCGCTGCCAGCCGAGCTTGCGGAAGAGTCGACATTTGCGCCGCCTTCCGGCACATCTCCGGCCGATGTGAGCGGGCGCCCACGATTCGCGCGCAGGAGGAGGCCGCAGCCCGCCGCAGGCCGCCGCGCGCAAGCTGGAGACCCATATGGCGCATTTCGACGCCGGCCTGCCGACGGCGGGCGCGCGATTCGGGCGGATCGCATTCGGTTCGATCTGCGGACTCGTTTCGGCCATGGAGGCGGGAGGCGGTAGGGAGCATCTGCTCGTCGCCGGCTTCTTCGCCGCCACCGCCTTGCTGCTGTTGCGGCCGGCGCAAGGGCGCATCCGCCAGGGCGTCGACTTCGCCATCGATTTCGCCGCGATCGGCGCGCTGGCCTTTCTCTGCGATCCGGCGGGCGTGCTCTGGCGCGCGCCGGACACGCTCGCCGGCCTGTTCACGCTGACGCCGAATGGGGCGAGCTCGGCGGTCGGGCTCTATCTCCTCGGCGTCGCCATTCTGCCGGGCTCGCGTTTCGCGCTGCGCGGGGCGCTGTTCCTACTGCCGTTCCTGTTCTGTCTCTTGGTCGCGCTCGGCTCGCGGGCGATCGGCGATTTGGGCGGGCTTCTCTTCCTCGGCCTCGAGGCTCCGCAGACGGCGCGCGTCATCGCGGCGCGCACGCTCATCCTCTTTCTGCTGAACGAGGCCGTCATCGTCGGCGCGCCGCTGGCGCTCGGCCGCTATCTGCCGCAGCAATGGCGCCCGCATGGCGTGCTGTTCGTCGCGGCGCTGATCGCCGCCGTCACGCCGGAGATCGCCAGCCTCGGCGCGCATCCGCATGTCGCCTTCCTGCCGGCGCCGATCGCCATCGTCCTGGCCTCGCTGCTCGCCGCCGCCGCCCAGGCGGGACTCTGGGGCGAGACTTACCTCGTCACTCAGGCGATGGCCGGAATGCTGCGCGGGACGCCCTCGCTGCCGGTCATCGTGCTCAATGATTGGAAGACCGGCGCCGCCAAGGGCGCCGTCTATGGCTTCGTCTTCATGGCCCTGCTGCTGATCGCCGGCGTGATCGTGAGCTTCCCGCCGGCGCTCGGTCTCCTGGTCGCGGCGGGGCCGGTCGGCGGCGCGCTGATCGGCGCCGCGACCTTCCCGCTCGTCCGCGCCATCGTCGAGAGCACGGATTCGACGCCGCCCTTCGCCGCCCGGCTGCGACGCGAATATCGGCGGATCGCCAATGTCCCGCGCGGCGGCGTCGCCGGCGCGGCGGTGGGCTTCGCGCTTCTCTTCGGCCTGCCGCATGACGATGGCGGCGCGCGCTTCCTCTTCGGCGCGGGGGCGGGGCTGCTCGCCTACGCCGGCGTCGACATGGGCTTCGATCTCTATGCTTTGCAGCGCAAGCGCCGCCAGCATCTCCGCAGCTGGCGCGTCTATGCGCTCGGCGCTCTGCTGGGCGGCCTCGTCGGCGGCGCCGTCTCCTGGTATCTCGACGCCGGCCAGCTCGAGACGATCACCCGGAAGTTCTTCGCCTATATCTCGCTGAGCTATGCCGCCGACGGTCGGCCGGTCGCCGATTACGTCATCCGCCCGCTGTTCTCCAAATGGGGCGCGACAAATCTCGGCCTCGTCGACGGCGGCGTGCGGCTGTTCTTCGACGAATCGCTCTCGGGCGTCATCCAATGGGTGTTCGCCGCGCCCTTGTTCTCGATCAATCTGTTCTTCCTGACGGCGCTGGTGCGCCGCAGCCTCGCGCCTCTGCGCCAGCTCGCGAGCTGGGAAGGTCTCGACATGCTGGTCGAGAACGCCGTGCGCGTGCTGCGCTGGGGCCTGTGGATGGCGCCGGTCATCTATTCCTTCCTGAAGGCGACGCCCGACCCCACTTGGTACAATCAGGACGGCCTCATCCGCACCGGCGTCGCCATATGGATGAATCACGCGCTGCCGGACCAGGATTTCCGCGCCTGGAGCCTCGATATTTTCACGGCTCTGCTCGCCTATGACGCGATCCGCGTGCTGATCTGGTTCGACCATATGGGCCTGCGCGTCGCGACCTTGGTGAACCTCTCCTTCGTCGGCGGCGACGTCGCCGACGAGAAGGCGGCGCGCTTCATCGGCAAGGCGCAGAAGAGCCGCGCCATACCAGAAGGGCTGCGCCGCTTCGCGACCTGGGCGCCGCTGCTGCTGCCCTTCTATATTCCGCGCGGCGCGGAATGGGATCAGGCCTGGGGCGCGGCCGAGCGTATGTCGCATCTCAGACCGCCGTCCTATTCCTTTCTCATCGGCGGCTATATGGCCTATGCGGGCGCGCTCTCCATCGCATTGGTCATTTTCCTGCTGATACAGCTCGCCAAGGCCGGCAAGCTGCCGCTGGAAGGCGTCACCGGCGCCGGCGGCGCGCCCGGCTCCAAGCCCTTCGAGCTGACCAATGGCCTCGTCACCAGCCAATGGTTCCAGGACGGGCAGGGCGCGATGCGCGTCGAGGGCGTCGCGCGCGGCGGGCCGCCGATCGATCTCACCCGCCGGCCGGACGATCACGCGCATCCGCGCGGGCGCTTTCTGTTTTTTCGGGAGGAGGGCCGCGATCTCTGGTCGCTCGGCTCCGCGCCGACCTGCGTGCGCTGCGAGAAAGTCTCGCTGGAGAGCGAGGGCTGCACTTTCCTCTATCTGCTGACCGAGCAGGGCGGCTTCGCCATAGAGGCGAAAATATCGCTCGCGCCGGACGAGGCGGTCGAGATCACGCGGCTGCGCCTCGTCGATCTCGAGCAGCGCCCGCGCAAGATCACGCTCGCGACCTTGCGCGAATGGGTGCTGAACGAGACCGGCGTCGAGCAGCGCGACGCCGCCTATAACGCCATACACATCGGCACATGGTTCGTCGGCGGGCTGAGCGCCATCATCGCGCAGAACCGCCTGCTGAAGGGCGGCGCGCGCCGCGACGTCGACCGGCGCCTGTCGCCCGAGGTCGGCTTCCATGCGATCGGCGCCGGCGACGGCGCGCGGCTTCGTGTCGTCGGCTATGAGGATGTGAAGGCGCGCTTCTACGGCCTCGGCGCCGCCGGCGCGCCGGACAGTCTCAGAAATGGCGATCAGCCGCGCGATCCGTCTGATGAAGGCCTGCTGTTCGGCTTCGAGCCGATCGCGAGCCTGCGCGCCGAGCTGGAGATTTCGGCCGGCGGCGCGGCGGAGATCGTCATCGTCGACGGCTGGGCGCGCGACATCGCCGCGGCGACGCGGACGATCGCCAAGCATCTCTCCCGCGACTTCGATTTCGCGAGCGTGGAAACGGCGCTAGCGCGCAAGCGCGCGCTGATCCAGCCGCCCGTTCCCGCCGAGCATCGCTATGCTTTCGCAACGGACGGCCGCAGCCTGACGCTCGGCCCGGACACGCCGCGCCTCTATGCCCATGTGATCGCCAATGCGGTCGGGCAGGGCGCCGTGCTCGGCAATCACGGCGATATTTATTCCTTCCACGGCAATTCGCGGCTCAACAGCCTGACGCCCTTCCGCATGGGCGAGGGCCGCATGACGCCGGCGGGACAGGCGATCTATGTCTATGATCTCGCGCGGCAGGACGCGCATTCGGCGACCTTCGTCCCGCTGCGGCGGCGCGACGCCGCGCATTCGGTCGAATATGGGCTCGGCTACGTCGTCTATCGCGCGAGCCGCGACGATCTCGATCTCGAGCTGACGGTCTTCGTTCCGCCGAAGCAGCCTGTCGAGATCAAGCTGCTGCGCATCTCGAATCGCAAGGATCATGAGCGGCTGCTGCAGATCACACCGGCGATGGAGATCGTCCTCGCCGAAACGCCGAACGAAAGTCTCGGCCGCGTCGAGGCGGCGGCGGGCGATCGCGCGCTCTACTTCCGCAATCCGGACAATAATTTCGTCCAGGGCTGGGCCTTTGTCTCGACCTCCTTCGCGGCGGAGTTCTCGGAGACCTCGCGGCGGCGCTTCCTCGGCCATGAGAGCCGCGATCCGGCGCTTCCCTATATGGTCGAGCACGGCCATCCGGACGCCGGAGCGCCCGAGCATCAGCGCAAGGTCGCGAGCTTTTCCGGCGCGATCGACGTGCCTGCCCAGGGCGAGTCTCTCGTCGTCGTCGCGCTGGGACAGACGCCGGAGCTCGAAAGCTCCAAAATATTGGCCGCCCTCGCCAGCGATCCGGCCTATGCCGCGCGCGCTCTGGAAGAGACCAAGCGCGATTGGGACGCGCGCCTCGGCGTGCTGCGCATAAAGACCAACCGGCCGGAATTCGACCGGCTGGTGAACGACTGGCTTCCCTATCAGCTGCTCGTCTCGCGGCTCTGGGGGCGCGCCGGCCCGGCCCAGCGCTCGGGCGCGACCGGCTATCGCGATCAGCTGCAGGATGTGCTGCCGCTGATCCATCTCGCGCCGGAGCTCGCCCGCGCGCAGATCTTGAAGCACGCCGCGCATCAATTCATCGAAGGCGACGCGGTGAAATGGTGGCATGATGCGCCGGACGGCGGCTGCGGCATCGCCGACCGCACACACGCCTCCGACCCGCATCTGTGGCTGCCCTATCTGACCGTCCGCTATGTGAAGGGGACCGGCGACGACGCCATTCTCGACGCGATCGAGCCCTTCCTGGAGGCGGAGCTCACGCCGCCCGACCGGGAAGGAAACGCCAGCGTGCCGCTCGCCTCGCGCGACAAGGACAGCCTGCTCGGGCATTGCGCGCGAGCGATCGACTATTCGCTGGATCGCTTCGGCGCCCATGGCCTGCCGCTGATGGGGACGGGCGATTGGGACGACGGGCTCGATCGGCTCGGCGCGGAGGGGCGCGGCGAGAGCGTCTGGGTCGGCTTCTTCCTGCATGGAATTCTCGTCGACATGGCGCCTCTGTTCGAGGCCCGCGGCGACGTGGCGCGCGCGACGCGCTACCGCGAGCGCGCCGAGGCTCTGCGCGTGGCGCTCGACGCCTGCTGGCGCGGCGACCGCTTCCTGCGCGCCTATGCCGACGACGGACGCGAGGTGTCGCCGATGAGCGCGATGACCGCCTCCTGGCCGATCCTCTCCGGGGCCGTCGATTTCTTGCGCGGCAAGGAGGCGCTGGACAATGCGCTGGCGCAGCTGGCGCGGCCCGACCGCATATTGCTGGTGACGCCCTTCTTCGACGAGAATTCGAGCCCCTATCCCGGCCGCAGCGCAGACTATCCGCCGGGCGTGCGCGAGAATGGCGGCCAATATTCGCATGGCGTCTCCTGGCTCGTCGACGCGCTGACGCGGCTCGCGCTGGAGGCCGCCGCGCGCGGCGACCGCGCCGAGGCCGATGCGCTGTTCGAGCGCGCATGGCGGGCCTGGTTCACCATCTCGCCGCTGTCGCGTCTCGGCGCGCCGGCGGCGGCGGATGTCTACGGCCTCGCGCCGCATCAGCAGCCCGCCGACGTCTATGAGGGCGAGGGCTATGAGGGCCGCGGCGGCTGGAGCTGGTACACGGGCGCCGCGGCGCGCATGCTCTCGGCCGCCTATGGGCTGTTGGGGCTGGAGATGATCGACGGCGCGCTGCGCCTGCGCCCCGACGCCTTCGAGGCCAAGGGCGATCTGAAGCTCGAGAGCGTCGCCTGGCGCGGCGAGACATTTTCGAGCTGATGCGCGGCGGTTCACCATGAATCGGCGCCCGACGGGGCGCCGCTTGTGGACAAAGTGATTTCGATCTAGCTTTTTCGCAGCTCGAGCTGCGCTATGCGCTCGAGCGTCGATGCGGCGTTCCTGTTATGCGTTCATGGGCGCATTTCTGCTCCTGCGTTGCGGCTCTGTCGATTTTGCAATCGACGGCGTGCCGCGCCGGCGCGTTTCTGCAGAGGCCGGGCGAGGGGATCGTCATCCTCACGACGAGCTTCGGCGAGGCGCACAAGGCCTATGATTCGCGCGGCAAGCTCGTCGTCGCGCCCTCCTACGATAAATTCGAGACGCAGGCCTATGTCGAATATGGCCTCATCGACGCGCTGACCTTCGTCGCCGAGTCGAGCTACATGCGCTTCCGCGGCTCCAACGGCTCGCGCCAGCTCGAGCAATTGCAGTTTCTGACCGCCGAGGCGCTCGCCGGCGCGCCGCTCTATCTGCCGGCAGGCGTCGGCGGCGGCGCGCGTTACGAAGGACTCGGCGCCGGCTGGCTCGGCGGCCGGCTGCGTCTTCTCGAATGGGGCGCGACGGTTGTTTCCGTTCAGGCGAGCCTACGCGCCGCGCCGCCCACCGCGCAGACTTATCTCGACATGAAGCGCCGGTTGCAGGAAGACGCGCGCATCCAGCTCGGCTGGCCGATCGAGCTGTTCGGCTTCACCGGATTCAGTGAAGCGCAGCTCGGCTTTCGCTCCGCCGGCCAGAGCGGCGACGAGCTTCGCGCCGAGATGACCTTCGGCCTGCGGCCGATCCAGGGCGTGCTGCTGCTGGCGCAGAGCTTCATCGCCTTTTCGCCGTGGAGCGGCGCGGCGCCGTTCATGTCCTCGCAAAAGGCCCAGCTGAGCGCGGTTTGCGACGTCACGAGAGAAATCGCGGTGCAGATCGGCGTCCGCGCCTCGTTGCGCGGCGTCAATGATTCCGCCGAGCGCGGCTTGCTCGGCGCCCTATGGTATAGGTTCTGACAATGGGCGATGGGGCGACGGGACGATGCGCTGTTTCGGACTTATCCTGGCCGGCGGGCAGGCGCTGCGGATGGGCGGCGTCGCCAAGCCGCTGATCGCGGTCGGCGGAGCGCCCATCCTCGAGCATGTCGTGCGCCGGCTCGCGCCGCAATGCGTGCGCCTCGCGCTCAACGCCAATGGCGATCCGGAGCGCTACGCCGCCTTCCATCTGCCGATCGTGCCGGATGAGGTCGAGGGTTTTGCCGGGCCGCTCGCCGGCGTGTTGGCGGGCCTCGACCATGTCGCCGCGCATTTCCCGGATGTTCCGCTGGTGCTGAGCGTTCCGGCGGATACGCCTTTCATCCCGCAGGATCTCGCCCAGCGTCTCGCGAGCGCGCGCGCCGAGGCGAAGGCGGAGATCGCCGTCGCCAAATCCGGCGACCGCGTGCATCACGCCGTCGCCCTCTGGCCGGTGGCGCTGCGCGAGGAGCTGCGCCATGCGCTGGTGAAGGAGGATCTGCGCAAGGTCTCGGGCTTCATCGAGCGCCACGCCAGTACTCTGGTGGAGTGGCCGGACGCGCCTTACGATCCCTTCTTCAACGTCAACCGGCCGGAGGACGTCGATCTGGCCGAGCGCATTGCTGCAAGCCTAGAGGCTCAGCGGTCGTAGACGAATTCGACGCGGCCGACGATGGTTTCGACCGGAACGAGGCCGACGCCTCCGTCCTCCGTGGCGATGCGCGAGTCGGCGGCGTTGTCGCGATTGTCGCCGAGCACGAAGAGGCGCCGCGCCGGGACTTCGACGAGCGGCGTCGTTGTCAGCGGCGGCGCAGCGCCTTTGGCGCAGACGAGCTTTTCGTAGGTCCTGTAGCGACGCCCGTCGGGCAGCTGCTCCTCCACGAAACGGCTGTCGCAATCGGCCTGCTCCGTCACGTCCGACGGTCGGTCGAGAACGCGACGCGGGACCCGCGCCTCGTTGATCCACAGCTCGTTGCGAAGCAGTCTCACCTTGTCGCCCGGCAAGCCGACCACACGCATCACCATGTCGCGGCCGTCCTCCAAGCGAAACACGATGACGTCGCCGCGCACCGGAACGAGATCCGGCCAGCGGCCGGCGATGGGGAGGGGAAACAACTCATAGCTGACGCGCCCGAGACCATAGGCGAGCCTGTTCGCCCAGACGATCGATCCCTTGTCGATCGTCGGCTCCATCGATGCGCTCATCAGATGATAGGTTCGAAAGACCGGCCCGACATTCGGCAGGCACGCCCAGACGACGAGAAACAGCAGAAAGCCGATCGCCGTCACGCGCAGAAATAGCCGTCGATCGGCGATGTCCGCCGGGTCCGCCGCGTCGAAGCTCATCGTGAAAATCCTGCGATCGAAATTCGGCGTCGCCGCTCGACGCGTGCCGAAGACTATCGCGAGACGTGGCGCGAGTCACCGGTGCCGGAGACGCCTCACACGAAGCCCGGATCGATCGTCCCCGTCCGCTCGAGCCAGCGCGGCGTCGGCAGATTCTGCCCGCGCAAAAACTCGAGATTATAGAGCTTGGAGGCGTAGCGCGTGCCGAGATCGGCGAGGATGGTCACGATCGTATGGCCGGGCCCCAGCTCCTTGGCGAGGCGGATCGCCCCCGCCACATTGACGCCGGACGAGCCGCCGAGCAGGAGCCCCTCATTCTCGGCGAGATCGAAGATGATCGGCAGCGCCTCGGCGTCCGGGATCTGATAGGCGAGATCGATCGGCGCGCCCTCGAGATTGGCGGTGATGCGGCCTTGCCCGATGCCCTCGGTGATGGACGAGCCCGAGGATTTCAGCTCGCCGGTCGTGTAATAGGAATAGAGCGCCGCGCCGAGCGGATCGGCGAGGGCGATTTTAACGGAGGGCTTGCGCTCCTTCAGCGCGATGCCGATGCCGGCGAGCGTGCCGCCGGTGCCCACCGCGCAGACGAAACCGTCGATCTCGCCATTGGTGTCGGCGAAGATTTCCGGCCCGGTGCCGAGAATATGAGCGTCGCGATTGGCCACATTGTCGAATTGATTGGCCCAGATCGCCCCTTCCGGCGTCTCCTTCGCCAGCCGCTCGGCGAGGCGGCCGGAGAGCTTCACATAATTATTGGGATTGGCGTAGGCCACCGCCGGCACCTCGACCAGCTGCGCGCCTTGCAGGCGCAGCGTGTCCTTCTTCTCCTGGCTCTGCGTCTGCGGGATCACGATGACGGTGCGAAAGCCCAGCGCATTGGCGACCAGCGCGAGGCCGATGCCGGTATTGCCGGCGGTGCCCTCGACGATTGTGCCGCCCGGCTTCAGCGCGCCTTCCGCTATGGCGGCCTGCACGATGGAGAGCGCGGCGCGGTCCTTCACCGAGCCGCCCGGATTCATGAATTCCGCCTTGCCGAGAATGCGGCAGCCGGTCGCCTTCGACGCCGCCTTCAATTCGATGAGCGGTGTGTTGCCGATCGCTTCGATGACATTGGCGGCGAATTTCATGTCGGACCCGTCCTTTACGCGCGAGAATCCGCGCTAGCCGATAGAGTGTAGGGAAGCAAGGATTATTCCTATTCGCTTTGCGCCCGCCGCTCCAAGCGGAAAGTTGCGGCATGGGCGGCGCTCTCGCCGGGAGCGAGAATCCGCATGGACGGCTTCTCATAGAGATCGCCGCGAAAATCCTCCGGGTCTCCGTGCCCGGTCCAGGCCTCTATGCAGAGAAAGGGCGCGGGCGGCCGCGACCAGAGAGCGATATGCGGAAAATCCTCTAGCTCGACCGCGAGCGCGAGTCCCTCGCCATTGTCGTAAAGGAGACGTCGGCTCGCCGCGTCCAGAAAGCAGAGCGCCTCTTGCTCGAGGAGCGCAGCGGATAGCGGAAGCCGCTTGTTTTCCAGCGGGATGGTGCGGCGACGACCCGAGAACAGCCCGCCGGGCGCGATAATCGGAACCTCGCCGCGCTCGTCGTCGCCGAAATGGATCGCGTGGCGCGCCGCGGAGCCGCCCAGCGGCCAGCGAAACCCCGGATGGAGCCCGACGGCGTAGGGCAGGGGCCGCGCGTCGCGATTGGCGGTGGTGAGCGAGACGCGCAATTCGCCCGGCCGCAGCGCGAAATGCGCCTCGAGGCGGAAGGCGAAGGGATAGAGCGCGCGGCTGTCGTCATCCTCCGCGAGCGCCAGGGAAACGGCCTCCGCCGATCGCTCGACGATCGTGAAGCGCTTTTGTCGCGCAAAGCCATGCAGGCCGAGGGGAAAATGCGCGCCCTCGACGCGGATTCCATCGCGCGTCCAGCCGACCACGGGGAAGAGAATCGGCGCCGTCTGCGGCCAGACATCGGGCTGCGGCTCCCAGACGAGATCGACGCCGCCCGCGCGCCAGGAGAGGAGCTCGGCGCCGAGCGACGAGATTTCGGCGATGTCGCCGGGGCCTGCCTGCAGGCGAATCGTTTCGGTCATGCGCCGATCGTAGCGAGCGGGCTCGCGGCAGGGGAAGGGCGCTGGCAAGGCAGGCTGCTTGCCGCCGTCGCGGGAGCGTTTATAGTCGTGCGATTGCCCGCGCAAAGCTCGATCGCGATATGAGTTTCGTCATTTGGAATTTCGCCCTTTGGAAATTCGTCGCTCGGCGTTCGATCGCGGGCTTCCGGCTTGCGCTCGTCCTATCGATGGCGATCGCCGCGCTCATGGCTGCGGAACCGAGCGTCGCCGCGCCCGTCTGGCCGAGGACATGGCTTCCTCTCGCCTCCGCGCCGATGCGGGTTCGGCTCGTGCGCGGCGCCTATCGCGATTGCGCGCCGCAATGCGACGAATGGATTTCGGTGGAAGGGACGATCGGCGCAGAGTCGCTGGCGCTGCTCCGCCGGGCGCTGGACGCCACGAAGAAGCGCAAGCTTCCCATACTCATCCATTCGGCCGGCGGCAGGGCCGACATCGCCATGTCGATGGGACGCCTCATCCGCGCCCGCGGGTTGGATGTCGTCGTCGCCCGCACGGAATTCGAGCCCGCCGCCTCGGAGCCGCGTGGTTGGGCCATGTCCAATTCGGCGATCTGCGCGTCCGGCTGCTCCATGGTGCTCGCCGGGGGCGTGCGGCGTTTCGTTGCGCCGGAGAGCTGGACCGGGGTCCATGAGGGCGTCGTCCCGGCCCAGACGGTCGTTCAGACGATCCGCTATTATCGCACGCGCACCTTTGTCCGCGGAAATCGCATCGTCGGTCGGGAGAAGGTCTTCGTCGGCGAGAAGCACGTGTCGCGGCGGTTCGGCCGTTCCGCGCCGACCGCGCGGTCCTACGCTCAACTCGCCGCTTTTTTCATCGAGATGGGCATGACGAAGCAGCTCTATGAGCTGCTGCATACGGCGCCTTCGCAGAGCATGCGCTGGCTCACGCCAGACGAATTGCTCGCAACGCGGCTCGCGACCGAGAATCGCTCCGCCGAGACGATCGTCCACACGCCTCGCGCGCCTGCCGAGCCGCCGGCGACGGCCTTTCCGGCGGCGACGCCCGCCGAAGTGGTGATCAAAGCAGCCGAACCCGCGCCCGGGTCGCTATCGGCCCCGCCGCCTCTGCCGAGCTTTCTGCGGTCGACCTCGGCCCGTCTGCATTGCGCCTTTTGCTCAGGGGCAGGCCGTAAAGGCGGTGGAGACGCTCCTCCGCCGCATTGACCCGCCGGACCGGCGCCGCGATGCTTTTCGGCAACGATTCTCTTTTCGTCGCCGGGCCCTGGATGCTGGATAAAATCGCCGGGAGCGACCGACCGCCCTTTCTCGGGGTCGAGCGCTCTATCTCGGGCCGCGTCTGGCGCGCCCGCCTGCGGCCGCATGATGAGGCCCAGGCCGCCGCCATCGGGCAGATTCACGGCCATGGCGACGCGCTGTCGCGCGTCCTGGCCGGGCGGGGGGTGACGCAGGAGACGGCGGCCGCGTTTCTCGACCCCACGCTGCGCGCGCTCATGCCGGACCCGCTGCTGCTGCAGGATATGGACGCCGCGGTCGAGCGTCTGGCGCGGGCGGTCGAGATCGGCGAGCGGATCGCCGTCTTCGGCGATTATGACGTCGACGGCGCGACCTCCTCCGCGCTTTTCGTCGAATTTCTGGAGGCGGCCGGCTGCCCGCGTCCGTTTCTCCATATTCCAGACCGCATCCTCGAGGGCTACGGCCCCAACGCCGAGGCGATCGCCGAGCTGCGGGCGCGGGGCGCGAGCCTGCTGGTGACGCTCGATTGCGGGACGACGAGCCATGCCGCGCTGGCCTCCGCCCGCGCCTCGGGACTCGACGTCATCGTCATCGATCATCATCAGGCCTCGGAGGCGCTGCCGGACGCGATCGTCGTCAATCCCAATCGCGCCGACGATCTCTCCGGCCTCGGCCATCTCTGCGCCGCCGGGGTGGCGTTTCTCGCGCTCGTGGCGCTGGCCCGCGAGCTGCGCGGGCGCGGACATTGGACCAACGCGCGGCCGCAGCCGGATCTGCTCGCCGGCCTCGACCTCGTCGCTCTGGCGACCGTCGCCGATGTCGCCCGGCTGCAGGGCCTCAATCGCGCCTTTGTGGCGAAGGGCCTCGCCGTCATGCGGGGCCGGGCGCGGATCGGCCTTTCGGCGCTGCTCGACGCCGCTCGGGTGGATGGCGCGCCGCGGGCCTATCATCTCGGCTTCGTCCTGGGGCCGCGCATAAACGCCGGCGGACGCATCGGCGACGCGGCGCTCGGCGCGCGCTTGCTGACGCTGCGCGATCCCGTCGAGGCGGCCCGCATCGCCGCCGAGCTCGATCGGCTGAACGTCGAGCGGCAGGCGCTGGAGAAGGCCACTCTCGAGGAGGCGGAGGCCGAGGCGGATCGACAGCTGATGCGCTCCAACCGCCTCTCCTGCCTCGTCGTGGCGGCGGATGGATGGCATCCGGGCATTGTCGGCATCGTCGCCTCGCGGCTCAAGGACAAGTTCAAGATACCCGCCTTTGTCATTGCGAAGACTGGTGAAATTTGTTCAGGCTCAGGCAGAGGCTCGAGTGGCGTCGACCTCGGCCGAACGGTGCGGCTCGCTGTCGAGGCGGGACTTCTTCTGAAGGGCGGGGGGCACGCGATGGCGGCCGGCGTCACGCTGGCGAGCGATCGCATCGACGCCTTCCGCGCCTTCATGGACGACGCGCTCCAGGAGGATGTCGAGCGCGCCCGCGACGCCGATGCGCTGCTCGTCGACGGCGCGCTGACGGCGCGTGGCGCGAGCGTCGAATTCGCCCGCGAGCTGGAACGGGCGGGGCCGTTCGGGGCCGGCAATCCGGAGCCGTTGTTCGTCTTCCCGGACCACCGCATTCTCGACGCCGCGGTCGTCGGCTCCACCCATGTGCGGGCGCGGATTCAATCGGGCGACGGCGCGCGGCTCGACGCCATCGCCTTCCGCGCGGTGGGAACGCCGGTCGGCGAGGCGCTGCTCCAGGGCCGCGGGCGGCTGCTGCATGTCGCCGCGCGATCGGGAGCGAATGTGTTTCGCGGCGCCGAGCGGGTGGAGACGCGCATCGTCGATCTCGCCCACCCGGATCGCGAAACATGGTGAACGCTCCGCTGCGCCGGGCGACTCTGCGGCGAAAAGGTTCGGCCGTGTCGCATTTTTGTCGCAATCGCCCCCTCTCATGGCAAAGCTCGAGGATGCGGGAGAGGGAGCGCGAGGCGCGTTAACTCTCGAGTAATTCGGGCGCGAGACATTGTGGCGTGCGGTCGCGCCGAAATCGCGAGGTTCATCGGGGTCGCCCGCAAGCGCGGCTCCCGATCATCGCGCGAACGAAGCGAACCGTCCCCCATTTCGAGCGAATGCGCGCCTGACATGCGATCGAGATCAAAACTGCCGGATTTTCGCAATTCCTTCGTGCTTCTCGGCCTCTGCGCGCTGGCGGGATGTTCATCCGCCCCGCCTGTGGCCCATAAGCTCGCACGCTCGCAGGTCGATCCGCGCTACGGCGTCGCGCCGAGCCCGCGCGTCGTCGCGGATGGCGAGGAGGTGCCGCGCGGCGGCGGCTATTACATGGTGGGCAAGCCCTATCAGATCGCCGGCAAGACCTATTATCCGAGCGAGCGCTCCTATTCGGCCGTCGGCCTGGCCTCCTGGTACGGATCGGATTTTCACGGACGCAAGACGGCCAATGGCGAGGTGTTCGACAGCGCCTCGATCAGCGCCGCCCATCCGACCATGCCGCTGCCGAGCTATGCGCGCGTCACCAATCTGCGCAATCACCGTTCGATGATCGTGCGCGTCAATGATCGCGGCCCCTATCACGGCGGCCGCGTGATGGATGTCTCGCAGCGTGTCGCCGAGGCGCTCGATTTCCACCGCGTCGGCACGGCGCGCGTGAAGGTCGACTATGTCGGCCACGCGGCGCTCGCTGGCTCCGACGACACCAAATTGCTCGCGACCTTGCGGGAAGACGGAAGGCCGGCGACGCTGCCGGGCGGCGCGCCGATCATGGTGGCGACCAATCTGCGCGAGCCGCCGAGCCGCGTCGCCCGGCTCGAGCGGGCCGAGGAGACGCAGCAGGCCGAACGCGCGAGCGCGCCCCGCGCCGAGGCGCGGGAGGAGGAGAGCGTATCCCGCGCCGAAGCGCGCGAGGTCGAGAGTCCGCGCCGCGCCGAGGCGCGCGCCGTCGAAAAAGAGCCGGTCGCAGCCCTTCCGACGCCCATTTCGGCCAAGGCGCTGGCCATGGCCAAGAGCGCGCCGCTGCCGCCGTCGCGACCCTTCGACCTCGGGGCGGCGTCGCCCCATAGCGTCCGGCTGAGGCAAGCACTCAATTAACCTCGACGGCGGTCCTCCCTGTCGAGCGCCGCGCGAGGCCGTTGCTTTCTGCCGCCCGACGCGCCACATTTTATCGGAACTCATTGCGTGAGGCCGTCGACGCCCTCCGACGGCGTTTCGAACGAAGGCGAAAGACGCGTGCCTGTCTCCCTTCCCAAATCCCCCGTCCGTCTCGGCTCTGCTCGGCTCGGCTCGGCCCTGCTCGGAATGGCCCTGGCGGCCTCCCTCATCGCGCCGACGGCGGTTTTCGCCGAAGGCTTCCAGACCATCGCGCCGCGCGCCATTCTCGTGGATGCGGGAACGCATACGGTGCTGCTCGAGAAGAGCGCCGACGACTATGTGACGCCGGCCTCCACTGTGAAGATCATGACGGCGGAGATCGTGTTCCACGAGATCGCCGAGGGACGTCTGAAGCTCGACGACGAGTTCACCGTCTCCGAGCACGCCTGGCGCAGCGGCGGCGCGCCGGCCGGCGGCTCGGCGATGTTCCTCGCCGTCAACAGCAAGGCGCGGGTCGAGGATCTGATCCGCGGCCTGGTCATCGACTCGGGCAATGACGCGGCCATCACTCTGGCGGAGGGCGTCGCCGGCTCGGAGGAGTCTTTCGTCGGCCGCATGAACAAGCGCGCCTCGGAGCTCGGCCTCAGCAAATCGATCTTCGGCAATCCCTGGGGCCAGGCCGGGCCAGACCAGAAGGTCACGCCGCGCGAGATGGCCCAGCTCTCCGCGCATGTCATCAAGACCTATCCGGACCTCTATCGCTATTTCGGCGAGAAGGATTTCACCTGGAACAAGATCCGGCAGCAGAACCGCAATCCGCTACTGACCATGAGCATTGGCGCGGATGGGCTGAAGACCGGCAATATCGACGATTCCGGCTATGGGATGGTCGGCTCCGCCGTGCAGGACGATCGGCGCCTCATCGTCGCCGTCTATGGGCTACGCACGGCCAAGGACCGGGCCGAGGAGGCGCGCAAGCTGCTGCAATGGGGCTTCCGCAATTTCGAGGAGAAGTCGCTGTTCAAGGCCAATGAGGCGGTCGGCTCCGCTCAGGTCTATGGAGGGGCCGCCGGCTCGGTGCCTTTGTCCTCGTCGAGCGACGTCAAGGTGCTGCTGCAGCGCGGCGGCTCCGAAAAGCTCTCCGGCAAGATCGTCTATGAGGGACCGCTGATCGCGCCGATCGAGGCGGGAACGAAGGTCGCCAAGCTGGAGATCCGCCGTGGCGCGACCGTCGTGCTCGAGCAGCCGCTGGAGGCCGCCGAGACCATCGAGAAAGGCTCGCTCGCGAGCCGCGCCTTCGATGCGGCCTATGAATATGCCGCCGGCGCGATCCACAATAAGCTGTCGAAGAAACAATGAGCGTAGAGCCGCCGCTCGGCCCGGCGCGTGGGCAGGACAAGGGCCGGGCCGGCAAATTCATCACGCTCGAGGGCGGCGAGGGGGCCGGCAAGTCGACGCAGATGCGCCGGCTGCAGGAGCGGCTCGCGCAAAAGGGCGTGGAGGCGATCGCGACGCGCGAGCCCGGCGGCTCGCCTCATGCCGAAGTTCTGCGCGAGGCGCTGCTCGGTGGCAAGGCGGCCTCGCTCGGCCCGCTCGGCGAGGCGATTCTGTTCTCGGCGGCGCGCATCGACCATCTCGACCGGCTGATCAAGCCGGCGCTCGCCCGCGGCGCCTGGGTGATCTGCGACCGTTTCGCCGATTCGACGCGCGCCTATCAGGGCGCGCGCGGCGGCGTCGATCCGCGGCTCATCGCTCTGCTCGAGCGCGTCGCGCTGATGGGCTCGACGCCGGACCTCACGATTATTCTCGATCTGCCGCCCGAGATCGGGCTCGAGCGCGCCCGGCGGCGGCGCGCGCCGGACGAGGCCGCCGACCGTTTCGAGCGCGAGGGAGTGGAGTTTCATCGCGGCCTGCGCCAGGCCTATCTCGAAATCGCCGCGAGCGAGCCCGGCCGCTGCTGTGTGGTCGACGCGCTGGCGCCGGAGCAGGAGGTGGCCGAAGCCCTCTGGCATATCGTCGAAGCGCGCTTCTTTCGGCCCGAGATCGTCATTCCTCTCCAGAGCGTGATCGCGTGAAGCGCGACGCAGAGGCCCCGCCGGAGAGCGACCGCTTCGCCGATACGCCGCATCCGCGCGAGACCCATGCGCTGTTCGGCCATGCGGCCGCCGAGAGCGCGCTCCTCGACGCCTTTCGGCGCGGCAAGCTGCCCCAAGCCATTCTCATCGGCGGGCCGGAGGGCATCGGCAAGGCGACGCTGGCCTGGCGCCTCGCGCGTTTTCTGCTCGCGCATCCCGATCCGTCCGCGCCGGAGGCGGCGCGCGCGCAATCGCTGTTCATCGGCGAGGAGACCGCCGTCAGCCGGCGCATCACGGCGCTGGCGCTGCCCGATCTCTTCCTGCTGCGCCGCGAGTGGAACGAGAAGACCAAGAAGCATTTCACCGAAATCCGCATCGAGGATGTGCGGCGGCTGATCCATCTCTTCCATCAGAGCTCGGGCGAGGGCGGGTGGCGGGTCGCCATCGTGGATTGCGTCGACGACCTCAATCGCTCCAGCGCCAACGCCTTGCTGAAGCTCATAGAGGAGCCGCCGGAGCGCTCGCTGTTCCTGCTGGTCGCGCATCAGCCGGGCCGCGTTCTGCCGACGATCCGCTCGCGCTGCCGCAAGCTGACGCTCACGCCGCTCGCCGAGCCGGACGTCATCGCCGCGATCCGCGCGCTCGGCGATCCTTGGGGCGCGTTGCCGGACCAGACGCTCGCCGGCGCGGCCGCCGGGGCCGAGGGCGCGGTGCGCGAGGCGCTGCGGCTGCTGGACGGCGACGGCGTCGCCTTCGATGCGGCGCTCAGGGCGATGCTCGCGCGCCTGCCGCAGGTCGATTGGCTCGCCGTGCATTCGCTCGCCGATCGGCTCGCCGGACGCGACAATGAGCAGGCTTACGAAACATTCATGGGCGGGCTCTATCGCTTCCTCGACCGCGTGGTGCGCGCCAAGGCGGGCGAGGGCGCGAGCGCGGCGAGCCTCGCCCCCTACGCGCGCGCCTGGGAGCGCATCACCGAGGCTGCGCGGGATACAGAGGTCTTCAATTTCGACAAGCGCGGGCTCATTCTGTCCATCTTCGCCGATCTCGAAGAGGCGGCGAGAGGCTAGGGGCTTCCGTGGACGCGATTCCGACCTCGAAGGGCTTTGCGCCGGTCTCCCGCGCCGACGCCCGCGTTCTGATCCTCGGCTCGCTGCCGGGGCAGGTCTCGCTGGCGCGCGTCCAATATTACGCGCAGCCGCGCAACGCCTTCTGGCCGATCATGGGGCGGCTCTTCGGCGCCGCGCCGGAGCTTGCTTACGAGGAGCGTCTCGAGCGGCTCGTGGCGAGGCGCGTCGCGCTGTGGGATGTTTGCGCGCAAGGGCGTCGGCCGGGAAGCCTGGACCAGAAAATCGATGTCGCCAGCGTCGAGACGAATGATTTCGCCGGCTTTCTCGCCGCTCACGCCGAAATCGGACTGATCTGCCTCAACGGCGCCAAGGCCGGCGATCTGTTCCGCCGCATGGTCGCGCCGACGCTTCGCGCGCCCGCGCCGCGGAGCTCGGTCCTTCCCTCGACGAGTCCGGCGCATGCGGCGATGCCCTTCGAGCGGAAGCTCGAACATTGGCAGGCGGCGCTCGCCGAATTTCTCTAGCGTTCCAACGGACCGAGAAATTTGCTGCGCTGCACGCCTGCCGCTTTCCCGCGACCGCAAAGCGCGCTAGACCGCTGTCCATGGCTGAACGTCCGACCTTCATGATCACCACCGCCATTCCTTACGCGAATGGCGCCCCGCATATCGGTCACGCCTATGAGCGTATCGCGACCGACGCTTTCGCGCGCTTCAAGCGGCTCGACGGCTTCGACGTGCTGTTCGTGACCGGAATGGACGAGCACGGCCAGAAGATGCAGCGCACCGCCGAGCGTGAGGGGCTGACCCCGCTCGAGCTCGCCGACCGCACTGCCGGCCAGTTCCAGACCATGGGCGAGACGCTGAACGCGCGCGCCGACGATGTCGTGCGCACGACGCAGCCGCGGCACGCCGATGCGGCGCTCGAAATCTGGAAGCGCATGGAGGCGGCGGGAGACATCTATCTCGCCAAATATTCCGGCTGGTACTCGGTTCGCGACGAGGCCTATTACGACGCGGGCGAGATCACCGAGGTCGAGGGCAAGAAGCTCGCGCCCACCGGCACGCCGGTCGAATGGGTGGAGGAGGAGAGCTGGTTCTTCAAGCTCTCCGCCTATCAGGAGAGGCTGCTCGCCCTCTATGAGGCGCGTCCGGACTTCATCACGCCGGAGAAATACAGAAACGAGATCGTCTCCTTCGTGAAGCGCGGCCTCAACGATCTCTCGATCAGCCGCACCACTTTCGACTGGGGCGTTCCGGTGCCGCCCAAGCCGCAGACCAATGCGCCGCATGTGATGTATGTGTGGGTGGACGCGCTCACCAATTACATCACCGCCACCGGCTTTCTGACCGGGGAGGGGGAGCGCGCCCGCTTCTGGCCCGCCGACGCCCATGTCATCGGCAAGGACATCACGCGCTTTCACGCGGTCTATTGGCCCGCGTTCCTGATGTCGGCCGGCGCGCCGCTGCCCAAGCAGATCGTCGTGCACGGCCATTTGTTCAGCCGCGGCGAGAAAATGTCGAAGTCGGTCGGCAATGTCATCGATCCGATCGATCTCGCGCAGCGCTATGGCGTCGATCAGCTGCGCTATTTCTTCCTGCGCGAGGTGCCATTCGGCCAGGACGGCAATTATTCGCATGAGGCGATCGTCAATCGCATCAATGCCGATCTCGCCAATGACCTCGGCAATCTGGCGCAGCGCTCGCTGTCGATGATCGCCAAGAATTGCGGCGGGGTCGTCCCGACGCCGGGCGAATTGACCGAGGCCGACCGCGCGCTGCTCGCCGAGGCCGCGGTCGCGCTCGGCAAGGCGCGCGAGGCGATGGACGCCTATCAGCCGCATCTGGCGCTGGCGGAGCTGTTCCGCGTCGTGGCCGACGCCAATCGCTATTTCGCCGGCGAGGAGCCCTGGGCCAAGAAGAAGACCGACCCCAAACGCATGGAGACGGTCCTCTATGTGACAGCGGAGGCGCTGCGGCGGCTGGCGATCCCCTTGCAGCCATTCATTCCCGCCGCGTCCGCGAGCTTGCTCGATCTGCTCGGCGTTCCCGCCGATGCGCGCGATTTCGCCCATGCGAGCGAGGCGCATGCGCTGAACGCCGGCGCGCCGCTGCCTGCGCCCGCTCCCGTCTTTCCGCGCTATGTGGAGGAGGGCGAGGCGCAAAGCGCCAAGAGCTGAAAGCGCCAAGAGCTGAAAGCGCCGAGAGCCGACGGGGAGACGCCCATGAGACGGTCGCGAGCGAGCCTCATTTTCGTGACCGCGACGGTTGCGGCCATGCTCTGCGCCGGCGCCCTGCACGCCGAAGCCTGGCTCGCCTATCGCAACGCCCGCTTCGGCACGACGGCCGATGTGCCCAAGGGCTGGACCATGGGCGCGGCGCCGGAGAATGACGACGGCCGCGTCTTCACCTCGCCCGACAGACAGGCCGAGATCGCCGTCTATGGCGGCTATCGCGCCTTTCAGAAGGACCAGGAATTCGCCGACCGGCTCGAGCCCGGCGAGGGCGAGACGGTGACCTACAGCAAGAAGGGCAAGGATTGGGTCGTCGTCTCCGGCGTGAAAGGCGACCGCATCTTCTATCGCCGCTCGCTGCTCTCCTGCAAAGGCGCGATCTGGAACAATGTCTCGATCGAATATCCCGCGTCGCAGAAGAAGCGGTTCGATCCGCTGGTGACGCGCATCTCGCGCTCGCTGCGCGCCGGACGCAGCGACGGCCTCGTCACCGGATGCTCGTGAGGCGGCCTCACGCCTCCTTCTTCGGCTGCTCCCAGGCGAGCTTGACCTTGAATTCCGCCTTGCCCTCGCCGGAGACGACCCAGAGATCGCAGTCGCCGGTCAAGGACGCGCCGAACTCGATCTCCACTTTCTGCGGCTTGTCGGGGATCGCCTCGACCGCGCTGCGCAAATGCTCGACCAGCACCGCGAGCGAGCCCATCGCCTTGGCGAATTGATCGGCCGACGCCTTGGCGGCGCGATCGAGAGCACCGACGGATTCGAGACCTTCGGGGCCTTCCGCGCCGCCGAAATAAATCTTCCGGCCCTCGCCGGCCTCGATTATGATATTTGCGCTCATCGTAATTCCTTTCTCCGATGGATATGCGTGAAACGGCTCTCGTTTATATCTTCACCGCCGACGAGCGAAAAGCATTCGTCGGCTGCGGCGCGTTGATCGAAGGCGATCTCATCGTCACCTGCGCCCATGTCGTCGAGGATGCGCGCGCCCTCGCGCCGAATGAGACGAGCCTGCGCATAGAGCTTCCCTTTCTCGGAGAGGCCGCTCTGCGTCACGCGACGCTGGTCCACAGCATCGGCGGCCGGGGACAAACGCCCGATCTGGCCTTTCTGCGTCCCGACGCGACGCCCGACGAAGCGCTGCGTCTGCCCTTGGCGCTCGAGAGCTACGAGGCCGGCAGAGCGGAATTGCTGGCCTTTCTCCCGACGCGCAACACCGATGATCTGATCGAAGGCGAGATCGCGGATCGGACGAATTCGAAGAGCTGGCGCAAATTCACCGCCGAGCGGGACAATCCCTATTTCGCCGAGAAAGGCTCCAGCGGCTCGCCGCTGTTCACGCCCAATGCGCCCAATCTCATGGGCGTTCTGACCCAGGTCGATTTCGGCGGCAAAGGGCAGGGCGAGGATCTGCGCGTCGGCTATATCGTCCCCGCCTCGCTCATTCGCGCGAATTTGCCGGGGGCCGAGCGCGCTTCCAGCCGGCTCGCGAGAATGTCGCCGCTGCAAATGACGAAAGCGCAGGAGCCGCCCGCCCCGACGCGGCCGGCGATCGACAAATACGCGCCGGCCTCTGGCTATGTCGCGCTCGGGCAGGGGCGCGCCGCCGAGGGCGAGGGGACGAAGGACATTCATACCGTCGTCTGCCGGCTGACCTTTCGCGGCGAGATGCGCGCGACGAGCGACAAGGGCCAGATCACTTTCGGCTATCGCAGCGCCGAGCTGTTCGTCGGCTGCGAGAACGGCCGCATGTCGCAGCCGGCCTTCGCGACGCCGGCCGCCGATCCGACGCCGCAATTGATCAGCGCCGCCGGCCGCGCCGAGGGCGGCGAGAGCTGGATCATCGCTGCGACCGACGGCGGCTTTTTGCGGGGCGACATATTCGCCCTCGCCTATGGCGGCGAGGTGGACGGGCGCGTCGCCTCGGTCGAGGTCGCGAAAGGCGAGCGGCCGCGAATGCGCGGGCGAGTCGATCTCGGCCTGCAAGTGTCGGATATGGATTTCGGCGCCTGCGGCCTGTTCGCCAAGAGCCAGGAAAAACAGAAGCAGGCGCTTCTGACGGCGCTTTTGACCAAGCATGGCGACAGGCTGCGCAGAATCGATCTCGACAGCGAATAGGACGCTTTCAAAATGGTGTTCAGGTCATCCGATCCCTTCGGTCCCCTGCCATCGGGGGCCATCGCGCAGACCGACCCGCATTCGCTTTCGCATATCTCGCTGACCGTGGAAGTCGCGGCGCGCGCCGAAAAGATCATAGCGGCGCGGCCCATGTCCTTCGCTGAAATGGCGCGGCTCGGCGATCTCGACCCGCTCACCGATTTCCGCGGCCTGACGCTGGCGGGGATCGACCTTGCCGGAGAGGATTTGCGCGGCGTCGATTTTTCGCGCGCGGATTTGCGCGGCTGCAACATCAGGCGCGCGACGGTCGATGCGACGACGCGCTTCGACGGCGCGCGGCTCGATGAGGAGGATGCCCGGTTTTTGGCTCGGAGTGTCATCGTCTCTCTGTAAACTTCAGCCTGCGGTCACTGGCGGGCAGAACGACCCTCGACTGGTCGAAGACTTGCATCGCGGTCTGAAGGAAGCGGATTCTCCCTCCGAATAGAATCGTTCCAATTCCCGGCCGGGCGCGTTAAGGGTTCGGCGCCGACACGCCGAGAGCCCAGGCCGAGCCCATGCTGATCGACACTCACTGCCATCTCGACTTCCCCGATTTCGCTCCGGAGCAGGAGGAGGTCGTCGCGCGCGCTCGGGCGCAGGGCGTCGCGCGTTTCGTCACCATCTCCACCCATGTCGAGAAATTCGCGGCGATCCGCGCCATCGCCGAGCGTTACGAGGATGTGTTCTGCACCGTCGGCACGCATCCCAATCACGCCCATGAGGAGCGCGAGGCCAGCGCCGCCGAGCTCGTGGAGCTGGCGCGTCACGAGAAATGCGTCGGCATAGGCGAGGCGGGGCTCGATTATCACTATGACAAGGCCCCGCGCGATCTCGCGCATCGGGTGTTCCGCGCCCATATTGCCGCCGCGCGCGAGAGCGGCCTGCCGCTCGTCATTCATTCGCGCGACGCCGACGCCGACTGCGCCGCCATTCTGCGTGAGGAAATGGGGAAGGGGGCTTTCAAGGCCCTGCTCCATTGCTTCACCAGCTCGCGCGCTCTGGCCGAGACGGCCGTCGAGCTTGGGCTCTACATCTCCTTTTCCGGCGTCGTGACGTTCAAGAACTCGGGCGAATTGCGCGAGATCGCCCGCGACGTGCCGCTGGAGCGTCTCCTGGTGGAGACCGACGCGCCGTTCCTCGCGCCCGTCCCGCATCGCGGCAAGCGCAATGAGCCGGCCTATGTCGCCGATACGGCGCGCACGCTCGCCGCGGCCAAGGGCGTCTCCTTCGACGAGATGGCCGCGCAGACGACCGCCAATGCTCTCGCGCTGTTCTCCAAAATGACGCCGATCGAAACCCCGCGGGCCGCCGAATGAGCCTCGCCGTCACCATATTGGGCTGCGGCTCCTCGGGCGGCGTTCCGCGCGTCGGCCAGGGCTGGGGCGCCTGCGATCCCGCCAATCCGCGGAATCGACGCCGACGCTGCTCGATATTGGCGACGCGGACCGAGGGCGCCGCGCGGACCAATGTTCTGATCGACACTTCGCCGGATCTGCGCGAGCAATTGATCGACGCGGCAGTCGACCATCTCGACGCGATTCTCTTCACCCATCCGCACGCCGATCATACGCACGGGGTCGACGATGTGCGCGGCCTGGTGCTGGAGAGCGGCCGGCGCATTCCGGCCTATCTGGACGAGCCGACGGCGAAAATGCTCACCGATCGCTTCGACTATATCTTCAAGACGCCGCCCGGCAGCTTTTATCCGCCGCTGCTCGACGAGCATCGCATTCACCTCGGCCGCGAGGTCTCGGTCGACGGCCCCGGCGGCGCGATCGAGGCCATGCCGTTCCGACTCGACCATGGCGATATGGACGCGCTGGGTTTTCGCATCGGCGGCCTGGCCTATACGCCGGACCTCAATTCCGTGCCCAAAGAGAGCTTCCATCATCTCGAGGGGCTCGATGTCTGGATCATCGACGCGCTTCGCCACAAGCCGCATGGCACGCATCTTTCCGTCGGCGAGGCGCTGGATTGGGTCGCCCATTTCAAGCCGCGCTGCGCGATTCTGACCGATCTGCACGTCGATCTCGATTATGAGACGCTCAAAGCGACGCTGCCGGCCAATGTGACGCCGGCCTTCGACGGAATGCGGATCGACCTGGCCTGAGCCGGCGTCCGAAACAGCACCCATCCGGCGCGCCGGAACCTGTCCAAGCGACGACCGAGGCCTTGCCCAGGCTGGCGACATGGACCGTCGGGCCAGAGACGCCGCGATGCTGTGCGACGGCGCATCGGTAGGCGCAATCGTGACCGGCGAAATGGCGCGCGATGGCGGCGACGAGCTGCGGCGGAGCGCTGGCGTCATCACCGGGAAACCATGACCATTGGAGCGACTGTTTCATGCGACCAGCTCCGCTATGATGCGGCGCTTGGCGGCCTTGGCGGCGTCGGCTTTCACGGGCGCATGGATCGCGGCGGAGCGCCATCGGTCTAGCGCGTTCTGCAGCCAGGAGCATTGCGCCAGCAGCTCGACGCGCTGCGTATCGGTGAGAGGATGAAGCGCGGCGTCGAAATCGCGGCGATTGAGCGAGCGGATTGCCTCGGTGAGCGTAAGCGTTTGAGAAGTGGGTGACATCATGGTTTGTTCCTTAGGTTCCATAATATCGATTATGCGAATCGTTGGTTTCGCAACGGCTTTGTATTTCGGCTGATTTGCCCTGGACGCCCGTCCCTCTCCTGAGAGCCCGTGAGCGATGCGCAGCGGGTCGTGGCGACGGAGGATCCCGCTTCCTGCCGCGCTCGCGCCACTTTTCAGGCTTTCGATCAACGGGTTCAGCCGGCGTGATTCGGCGCGCGGCGAATGGCGGCCCCGGTTTTTTCGACGTCGCTGGCAAATTCATCTAGCCAGAACGGGCCGTTTCCTGGTAAAAAGGCGATTGCGCGGGACTATATGGCATTCAACTGGCACACTTACGAACGCACCAGAACCGGCTCTCCGCGAGATGCCGGCGGACGCGTGCGTCGTCGGCGCTTTTGCGCCCGGCGAGAGGCCGTGCATGTGGCTATAGCGGTCTTTTGGCGGATGGCGGAGACGAGTACCAAGACATGAGCAGCAAAGGTCGAGACTTCCGGGGACCCAGAAAACGTGGGTTCGACGACGACCCCCCGTACGGCTATGACAGCCCGCGGCCCAGCCGGGCGCCGCGGACGCCATTCGGCGGAGGTGGTGGATTTTCCGATTCGCCGCCCCCGTCCTCGAACGAGCCCGCGATCGACGCGGTCGTCAAATGGTTCAAGCCCGACAAAGGCTTCGGCTTCGTCGAGCTCGGCAATGGCACGGGCGACGCGTTTCTGCATATCGGCGCGGTTCAGGCTGCGGGCTTCGAAGCCCTGCCGCCCGGCGCGAAGCTGAAGGTGCAGGTCGCCAGCTCGGTCAAGGGCCAGCAGGTCTCGCGCGTGCTCGAGGTCGATCTGTCGACCGCGACCGCCGAGCGCCCGCGTAGCCCCAGTGGCGGCGGCGGCAGTGGCGGCTTCGACCGTCCTCCGCGGCGTCAGGCTCCGGATCCGTCGACGGCCGTGCCGGTTTCCGGCAAGGTCAAATGGTTCGACGAGACCAAGGGCTTCGGCTTCGTGCAGTCGAACGACGGCGGCAAGGACGTCTTCGTCCATATCTCGATCCTCGGTCCCTCCGGCGTCAATCATCTCGCCGAAGGTCAGCCCGTGACGATGCAAGTCGTCGACACGGCCAAGGGTCGCGAAGCGCTGTCGATCACGCTCGACTGATACATTGAAAAAGCGAGCCGCAAGTCGATCTCGACTTGCGGCGACGTGCGCCTGTCGGCCGCGATATGCTCGCCTCGGATGCGCAAATCCTCGGATTCGCAGGTCGGGTCCGAGGCGCTGTCGTTTGCAAGGCGTGTGGCGGCCCCGGACCCTCGGATCGGCGCTGCGGGCGGTAACCAACGGCGCAGTCGAGATCCGGCCCCGATGTTAGAGCAAAGCGCCTCGAATTCCTCACCTTTTTTCGCGCGCCCGACTGCGTCAAAACAACGCGCGACGCGCGCTTTCGACCGGCTTTCCGCCTCCTCCGAGGCGCGTCGATGACGCAGGATCGGATCGCGCGTCTTCTCGGCATAATGGCGGCCCTGCGCACGCCGGGAACCGGCTGCCCCTGGGACCTCGAGCAGGACTTCGCCAGCATCGCTCCCTATACGCTCGAAGAGGCCTATGAGGTCGTCGATGCGATCGAGCGCGGCGATCTCGACGATCTCCGAGAGGAGCTCGGCGATCTGCTGCTGCAGGTCGTCTTCCACGCCCGGCTGGCCGAGGAGAGCGGGAGCTTCGCCTTCGCCGATGTGGTCGAGGCGATCTCGGACAAGCTCATCCGCCGCCATCCCCATGTGTTCGGCGATGAGACGGCCGCGTCGGCCGCGGACGTCGCCGTTCGATGGGCGGCGATCAAGGCGCAGGAAAAGCGGCTCCGCGCCGAGCGGCGCGGCCAAGGCGCGCAAGGCCTAGAGCGAGGGCAAGGCCTGGAGGGGCAGAGGCTGGAGGAGCAGGGGCTGCTGGACGGGGTGCCGCCCGCCCTGCCCGCTCTGACGCGCGCGGTCAAGCTGCAGGAGAAGGCGAGCAAGGTCGGTTTCGACTGGGCCGATGCGCGGCTCGTGATGGAAAAAATTCGCGAGGAGACGCTGGAGGTCGAAGCCGAGCTCGGCCAGGACGGCGCGCCTCACTCACCTGCTGTCGTCGAGGAGATCGGCGATCTTCTCTTCGCTGTGGCCAATCTCGCGCGCCATGTCGGCGCCGATCCCGAGCAGGCGTTGCGCGGCGCCAACGCCAAATTCGAGCGGCGTTTCCGTTTCATCGAGCGCGCTCTCGCCGAAAAGGGAACGAGCCCGAAGGATTCGACGCTCGACGAGATGGAAGCGCTGTGGCAGGCGGCGAAAGCGGCCGAGCGCGCGTGAGTCCGGCCTCGGGCCCGCTCGCCGACGAAACGATCGCGCCTACCGCCGCCCCTCCCAGCCCCAAGCCAGCACGATGGCGCCGAGCAGCGCGGCGAGGCCCCAGAGGCCGAGCGCCAGCGGCGCGACCTCGACGCCCTTCAGCGCGCTCGCGCCGGTGCGCTTCACGCCGATGTAATCCGCGCCGCCGAACATCGACGCTTCGCGCATCTCGACGATGCGTGGCATGACGATCGCGCCGCTCGCGTCTTTCGATAAACGTCGCACCGTGCCGCCGGTCGCTTCGCTGAGCGGTCGCAGCTTCTGCGTGGTCGAGACCACCTCGCGGAACTCGCGCGGATTCTCCGGGCCGACATTGACCAGCGCCGTCAGCTCACCGCTCTGGAAGCGATAGAGCCCCATCTCCTTCGCCACATGATGCGCGCGCGAAAGGCCGGGCTCGGCGGGCGTGAGCGCGATCGGCGATGTCGCGCCGGAGGGCGTCGTCATCGTCACTGGAGCCGCCTCCTCCTTCAGGCTCTGGCGCTCGATCGCAATGTCATGGCCATGGGCGCTTGCGCGCAGCGCCTCCTCCTCGAGGTCGGGCTCCTTCATCAGCCAATGGGCGAGGCGGCGCATCAGATCGACATGCGGGCCGCCGCCCTCATAGCCGCGCGCCCATAGCCACATTTGATCGGTGAGCAGCGCGGCGACGCGCCCCTTGCCCTCGCGCGAGAGCACGAGCAGCGGCTTGTCATTGGCGCCGGTGAGAATGGAATTGCCTTTCACCACCTCGGTGTCGACCTGGCGGAACCATTCGCCCCAGGCGGGCGGCTCGCTCTTCGCGCCCTCGAGCCCGCGCGTGACCGGATGCTTCTCGCCCTCCTTGCTCACCCTCGCGCGAAAGGCGCGCTCATAGAGCGAGCCGTCCGGCCGCGCCGGAATAATGCTCTCGAGCGGCGAGTAATAGAGCCCCTGGACGGTGGCGAAATCCGGCCCCGTCGCGACGAGGAAGGCGCCGCCATTGTCGACGTAATGCAGGATATTTTCGAAATAGACCGAGGGCAGGATCGTCTGGCTCGAATAGCGGTCGAAGACGATGAGATCGAACTCGTTGATCTTGCGGCCGAAGAGGTCCGCGGTCGGAAAGGCGATCAGCGACAATTCATGCGGCGGCGTGCCGTCGAGCTTCTCCGGCGGCCGCAGAATGGTGAAATGAACGAGATCGACATTGGCGTCGGAGCGCAGGAGATTGCGCCAGCTGCGCTCGCCGGGATGCGGCTCGCCGGAGACCAGCAGCACCTTCACCTTGTCGCGCACGCCTTCTATGGTGACGACGGCCTTGTTGTTGACGGCGGTCAGCTCCCCCGGCAGCGTCGGCGCCTCGAGCTCGACGACATTGGCGCCGCCATGCTCCACGCGCACCGGGATTTCGACGATCTCGCCGGCGCGCGCGACAATGGGCGCGAGCGCCTTGCCGTCGCGGCGCGTCTCTACGACGACCGGCTCGGTCCCGCCGACATTGCTGTCGATGACGCGCGCGCGAATGGTCTGGTCTTTCCCGACAAT
The DNA here is from genome assembly GCF_036560965.1 of Methylosinus sp. Taxonomy (NCBI): domain Bacteria; kingdom Pseudomonadati; phylum Pseudomonadota; class Alphaproteobacteria; order Hyphomicrobiales; family Methylocystaceae; genus Methylosinus; species Methylosinus sp. The sequence goes on from NZ_DATBQF010000062.1 coordinate 115,669, forward strand.
GCCGAAACGCGGCGCCTCCACCAGCTCGAGCCGGCGGTCGCGCTCGCCTTCGTGGCCGGTGACCAGAACATGCAGCGGCGCCTTGAAGCCGAGCGCAGCGGCGCTCGCCGGAATGTCGTGGACAATTCCGTCCGTCACCATGATCGCGGCGCCGATGCGCTCGCGCGGGATGTCCTTCAACCCTTCGTCGAGCGCCTGGAACAATTTCGTTCCGTCCGAATCGCCGCCGGCGCGCGCCGCGTCGATGAAGCGGGGCTCAATGTCGCCGAGCTTTTGCAGCGCCGGCTCCAGCGCCGCTCGCGCCGCATCGGTCTGCGCCATGCGCTCGCCGAAGCTCTGGCTCTCGCTGCGGTCGAGAACGATCGGAACGATCGTCTTCAACGGCTCGCGCCGCTCGCGCAGCAGCGAAGGATCGGTGAGCGCCAGCAGAACCAGCGCCAAGGTCGCGAGGCGCAGGGGTGCGCCGCGGCCGCCGGCGCGCAGCGACAAAAGCGCGACGACCAGTCCCGCGACGGCGAGCGCGGCGAGCGCCGGCCAGGGCAGCAGCGGCGTGAAACCGAGGGAAAGCTCGCTCATTGGCCGAGCCGCTCCAAAAGATCGCGGACATGGACCTGATCGGATTTGTAATTGCCGGTCAGCGTGTACATCACGAGATTGACGCCTCCGCGCAGGGCGAGCTCGCGCTGGCGCGCCCCGCCCGGCGTCAGCGTGTAGAGCGGCTGGCCATTGCGGTCGGCCGCCCAGGCGCCGGCGAGATCATTGGAGGTGACGACGACAGAGGAGACGCTGTCGGTCGCGCGCACCGGCCGCGTCGGATCGTCCTTGCTCTCGGGCGGCAGCGCCTCGACCCAGGTCTTGCCGTTGATCGTGCGGCCGAAGAAGCCGTCGATCAGATAGAAGGTTTTGGTGATGACATGGTCGCGCGGCGTCGGCTCGAGCGGCGGAATGTCGAGATTGCGCGTCAGATCGCGCAGCCATTGCGTCTCGGCCGTCGGCGGTCCGCCCTCATGCGCGGTGAGCGCGTCGCGCGTGTCGAAGACGATGGTGCCGCCCTGCTTGAGATAGACGCCGATCTTGGCGATCGCCTGCGCCGACGGCATCGGCGCCGAGGCGACGATCGGCCAATAGAGCATCGGATAGAAGGCCAATTCGTCGTGCGCGGGATCGACGCCGACGGGCGATCCGGGCGTGAAGGAGGTGCGCTGATTGAGCGCGCGCGACAAGGCTTCGAGGCCGAGCCTGCTGGTCTCGTCGACGCGCGAATCGCCGGAGAGCACATAGGCGAGGCGCGTCGTCAGCGCCGCCTCGCGGTCGCGCGGCGAGGCGGCGGAGGGCGCGTCCTTGGCGCGGGCGTTCTCGGGCGCCGCGCCGAGAATGGCGAGCGCGCAGAGCGCGCCGATCGCGATGGGCGCGACGCGGCGCAAACCGCCGGACAAGACGAGCAGGATCAGCCAGTCGGCGAGCAGAGCGAGAAAGACGAGCGCCAGCAGATAGGGACGCAGATCGATCGGCGCGCCGGCGCGCAGCGCCGAGACCGAGAGCCCCTGCCCGGCGAAATCGAAGCTGCGCAATTCGTCGCCGGGACGCAGAGGCTGCACGGCGACAGGCGCATCGGCGACGCCATAGAAGCCCGGCGGATGGTCGCGGCTGGCGCCGCCGTCATAATCTCCGGCGATGGGCCGGGCGGAGGGCGGCGGCGCGCCCATGCGGCCGCGACCGTCCAGAGTGACGAGCGGCGCCAGCGCCGGGGCGTCGCTGCGCGGTCCATCCTCGGCGCGGCGCGCGGCGGCCTCGCCGCTCTCGGCGGCGATCCGATGCAGCATGTCGATGAAGAGGCCCGAGATCGGCAGATTGGACCAGGCGGCGTCGGCGCTCACATGGAACAGCACGATGAGCCCCTTGCCGCGTCGCTCGGCGGTGACGAGCGGCGTGCCGTCGGTGAGCGCCGCCCAGGTCTTGGCCGGCAGGCCGGGCTCCGGCTCGGCGAGCACTTGGCGCGTCACCGTCACCTCGTCGGGAACCGTGAGCCCATAGAAGGGGCTCGACGGCTCGAAGGGCGCGAGCTTTTTCGGCGTGTCCCAAGACATGGCGCCGCCGAGCACGCGGCCATTGCGCCGAAGCCGCACCGGCGTGAGCTCGTCGCCGCCATTGGCGAGGCGCGCGCCGGCGAATCGCAGCAGCACGCCGCCCTCCTCGACGAAGCGGATCAGCGCCTCATGCGCATCGGGCGGCAACACGCCGATATCGGCGAGGGCGACGATATTGGGCTGCTCGGCGATGAGGCCGGGCAGCGGATCGGCCGCGCCCGGGCGCGGCTCGCGCACCTCGGCGAAAGGCGCGAAGGCTTTTTGCAGATAATATTGCGGCTCGAGCAAAGGCTGCGCGAGATCGACGCTGGCGCCGCTCAGAACGGCGACCCGGCGCACTTTGGAGCGCCCGTCGAGCAGCGCCACGGCGCCGGCCGAAGCCTCGCCGTCGATGCGCAGCAGCGCCGCCTCATTGCGCAATTCGATCGGCAGATCGAAACGCGCTTTCGCTTTTCGCCCGGCGCCGAAATCGAAGCGCGCCTGCGCCAGCACGCGGCCCTGCTGGTCATAGGCGGAGACCGATCCGGCGGCGGCCGTCTCGGGGGAGGCGCGCGCAATATCCACCTCGAGGCCGCCCGCCGTGTTCTGCGGCGACGAAAGCGCGCGCGGCGCATGATCGCCGGCCAGTATCCGAACCTCTGCGCCGCGGGCTGCTGCGGTCTTCAGAGCCGCGGCGAAACCGGGCGCCCCGCCCTGCTCCAGCCCGTCGGCGATCCAGATGACGCGCGCGCGGGGATGCGCGGCGACGAATTCGCCGAGCCGCGCGGCGGCGGCTGCGCGATCCGCGACATAGGGCTGCGGCGCCAGCGCGCGCAGGCGCTCGTCGATCTTGCCGCCGTCCTTGAGCGCGGGCGCGGCCTCGGCGTCCGACATGGGCAGCACCGCGATGGTCGCGCCGGAGCGCGCCGCATCGGCGGCGATGGCGCGCGCCGCCTCGAGGCGGATGTCGAAATCCGGCGCCGCGGGCCAGCCGTCGTCGATGGCGATCAGCAGCGGGGCGCCGGAGAAGGAGGCGGTCGCCGCCGGCGTGACGGCGGGGCCGGCCATCGCCAGCACGGCGAGGCCGGCGAGCGCGAGGCGCAGCGCCAACAGCCACCAGGGCGTGCGCGCGGGCGTCTCCTCGCGACGCAGCAGGTCGAGCAGCAGGCGGATCGGCGGAAAGACGACTTCCTGCGGCCGCGGCGGCGTCACCCGCAACAGGAAATAGATGGCGGGCAGAGCGAGGAGCCCGAGGAGCGCGAGCGGCGCCGCGAAGGTCAGTCCCATCAGCCGCGCTCCGATCGGCCAGCGAGCGCGAAGCTCAGCGAGAGGGCCGCCTCCGCCGCCGGGCGGTCGGTGCGGTGAATTTGGAAGGAAAAGCCCACGCCGGCGGCGGCCTCGGCGATCTCGTCCCTATGCTGCGCGAGACGCTCGACATAGGCGTCGCGCCAGGCCTGGGCGCGGCCGGCGCGCAATTGCGCGTGGCTGTCGGTGTCGAGGAACACCGTCTCGCCTTCGAACGGAAACGTCTCCTCGACCGGATCGGCGATCATCATCAGCGCGCCCGACGCGCCATTGGCGGCGAGCGTTCCGAGGCGCTGGGCGAGCGCCTGCGGATCGCAGAGGAAATCGGAGACGAGCAGCGCCTTGGCGCCGCCGGGCAGAGCGACGGCCTCCGGCAATTCGCCGCTCGCCGCCGCGCCGGCGGCGAGCAGAGCCTGCGCCAACCGCTCGATAATGTCGCGCGTCGACATCGGATGGGCGAGGCCGAGCAGACCGACCCGCTCGCCGCCGCGCATGAGGACGTCGGCGAGCGCGAGGCCGAGCGTCAGCGCCCGGTCGAGCTTCGGCTCCAGCGCCAGCGAGGAGACGAAGGCCATGGAAGGCGAGCAGTCCATCCACAGAAAATAGGAATGCGCCGCCTCCCATTCACGCTCGCGCACGAAGAGGCGGTCGTCGCGCGCCGAGCGGCGCCAGTCGATGCGATGCGCCGCCTCGCCCGCGCCGAAGGGCCGGAACTGCCAGAAATTCTCGCCCATTCCAGCGCGCCTGCGGCCATGCGCGCCATGGACGACGGTCGCGGCGACTTCCCGCGCACGGATGACGATGTCCGGCAGGCGGCTCGCGAGCTCGGCGGCGTCGATGCGCCGCGCGCTCGCCGCGAGCCGTTCGGACGGATCGAATGCGTTCGTGGAAACCGCGGGTCCCGCCACCTCAGCCGATCCTCGCGACGAGCTTGTCGACCAGCTCGGCGATAGTCCTGCCCTGCGCGCGCGCCGCGAAGGTCAGCGCCATGCGGTGGCGCAGGGCCGGCGCGGCGAGCGCCGCCACATCGTCGAACGAAGGCGACAGCCGCCCCGACAAAAGCGCGCGGGCGCGGGTCGCGAGCATCAATGCCTGCGCCGCGCGCGGGCCGGGGCCCCAGGAGACATGCGGCGCGATCTCGGCGTCGCCCTCCCCCGGCCGCGCCGAGCGCACGAGATCGAGAATGGCGTCGACGACCTTGTCGCCGACCGGCAATTGCCGCACCAGCCGCTGCGCGGCGATGAGATCATCTGCAGAGAGCGTCTTGCGCGCCTCCACGATGCGGTCGCCGGTCGTCTCCAGCAAGATGCGCCGCTCGCTGGCGCGGTCCGGATAGTCGACATCGATCTGGAGAAGGAAACGGTCGAGCTGCGCCTCGGGCAGAGGATAGGTTCCCTCCTGCTCCAGCGGGTTTTGCGTCGCCAGCACATGGAAGGGCCGCGGCAGATCATGGCGCTCGCCGGCGACGCTCACATGATATTCCTGCATCGCCTGCAGCAGCGCCGATTGCGTGCGCGGCGAGGCGCGGTTGATCTCGTCCGCCATCAGCAATTGTGCGAAGATCGGGCCTTTGACGAAGCGGAACACGCGCTTCTTGTCGGCGGTCTCCTCGAGCACTTCCGAGCCGAGAATATCGGCCGGCAGCAAATCCGGCGTGAATTGAACGCGGCGCTCGTCGAGGCCGAGCACCCTCCCCAAGGTTTCCACGAGCTTGGTCTTGGCGAGACCCGGCACGCCGACGAGCAGGCCGTGGCCGCCGGCGAGCAGAGTGACGAGCGCCTGCTCGACCGCCTGCTCCTGGCCGAAGATCACGGTGGAGACCGCGGCGCGGGCGCGGCCGATCTGTTCCAGGACACGCTCGGCGGCGGCGACGGGAGCGCTCGCCAAATCTTGCTCGGTCATAGACTGTCCTTCGATCGGCGACGCCGGCCGCGTCGCAGTTTCCCTCTAGGATAAGCCGGAAGGGACGCTTGTCGATGTTAAAGAATGATTAATTTCCCGCCGGAGCGCGGTGGCCACGGAAAGACGGGTTCGCTGGCAAAAGTGGCTTTTTGAGGCTCGTGGCCGCGATCAGAGCGAATAGCGCGAGGACAAGGAGACGCTGACGCCGATCAGGAGATTATACACATAGACGCTCTGCGCCACGATCCGCGTGTCGCCATTCATCATATTGGTGCTGATGCCGGCATTGTTGGCGGTGGGCGCCGTCGTCGTCTTGTAGAGCACCGTCTCCGAGATCGAGCCGCTCGTCATCGATTTCGCCAGATACCTTACCGAAACGGTGAGATTGGACGGCGCCGTCGCGCCCTGCATGACGAAAATTATGTTGTCGAGAACGGTTTTCGCGCTCGTCGGCAGCGAGGAGTTCGCTGTCGACGTCGCTGGCGCAACCAGCGTCTGTGTCGTCCAGGCGAGAGATTCGGTCATCTGCGCGACATTGCGATAGGCGAGCAAGGCGCGGCAGCTCTCGACGACGCCGAGCAGCAGCATGACGAGCACCGGCGCGAGCAGAGAAAACTCGACCGCGACAATTCCGCTCTTCGCGCGCGGGCCGCAAAAGCCGAAGCGCGGCAAAGCTGGCTCACACATTGGGCGTCACCGTGACCACGGAATAGTCGATCTTCTTGTTCAGAATGCTCGACCAGACATTGGAAGCGAGCAGATTGAACGGCACGAGGCTCGTGCGCTTGGCGACGACGCGAACCAGCACGGCCGACGATGCGCCCGGCAGCGAAAAGCCGTCGGCCGTCGGCTGCGTCGGCATGGCGGCCATCGCGGTGGTCTGCAGCGGCGTGACAGAAACGATCACATCCACCGCCTTCTGCGTCGCCATATTCGCGCTGAGCACAATGGTCTTGGCGGAGGCGATATCCGTCGGCGGCGTGGAGGAGGAGCTGATCGCGCGCGCGAGCAGGAAGGCGCCCGTCTGCATCGCGCTCGTCTCCATGTAATTGATCCCGAGCTGAATCACGGAAATCACGGTGAAGATCAGGATCGGAGACAGCAACGCGAATTCGACCACTCCAGAGCCCGCGCGATCGCGTCTCAGCTTCGCGAGCTTGCTCTCTTGCTGGCTCATTTGCCCGCCTCCGTCGCCGCGGCGATTTGCGCGTCTCTCGCGGTCGCGAGCCATATGTCCTCGATCATGATCGGCGCGCCATTGCGAATGGCCTGCGACTGCATCTTCATGTGGCCGTCGCTTCCGACGACCTTCTTCCAATTGGCGTCGATCGCGGTTATCCCGAGCGCGGACAGAGACTTGATCTCCCCGCGCTGCACGACGCCGTCGCCGTCGTCGATCCAGACGGCGAGGCCTTCGAGATCGCGGCCGGACAAAACGCCGGAGCCGCTATGGTCGCGCTTCGCCAGCGTCTCGAATCCATCGGAGGTCGTGGCGGTCGGTCCGAACAGCCGCGCCGAGGACATGTCGGTCTCGGCGCGGCCGTCGCGATCGTCGACGAGAAAGCCCTGGCCATTGCCGATGAGCCATTCGATGCGCGTCGGGCCGTCCGGCGTGCGTAGCGCGACGGTGCGTCCGACCCTCGGACGGATGGCGTCGACCGCGGTCGAAACGCCTGTCGTCTCTATGCGTCCGAGGCCGATGAGATCGAGCGCGATCGGCGAGCTGATGTCGTTGCACGCGCCGTTGAGATCTTCCCAGACGGCGTCGGTGTGGCTCTTCACATAGACGAGCTTCCATCCGGCGCCGACGACGTCGGTCATCATCGTCCCGAATTTTCCGGCCGCGACATTGAAGAGATAGGCCTGCTCGTCGGAGGCCGTGTAGACCGCGCCGCCAGCGCCCGTCACCTGCGTCACCGAGGCGGAAGCGGCGAAGCCCTGCGACACATTGAACTTCACCGTATAGGGGCCGGATTTCGATCCGTTCAGCACCGTCGTCGTCAGCGTGAGAGACGAAAGTCCCGCGGAGGGCGTGGGCGACATGGAGACGGTTCCCGAATAGCTCGAATTGCTCATCGTCTCCGTGCGCGCCGCGCGCACATAGGCGCTGGCGGAGCAATAGGCCGTCGATGGCGTCGAGCCGCCCGAGCTCGACGAGGACGACGAGCCGCCCGAGCTCGGCGTGTAAGGCAGAGCGTCCTCGCAGAATTGCGGCAGGCTTCCGTCCTTGTTGACGTCGTGGACGAAGACTGTGGTGGCGGCGGCGGTCGCGGCGGGAATGAGGTAATCGGCGCTGATCACGCTTCGCGAAACGATCTGCGTCGCATTGGACGCGTCGAGATTGGCGTAGGTCACGATGAATTGCGACGGGTTCGCCGCCTGCGACAGCGCTGTGAGCTTGGTCATGGCGAGCGTCTGGCCCGCGACATTATTGGCGGCGTAGATATAGGCGCCGCTCGTGCATTGATATTGCGTCGTCGCCGTCTTGCCGCATTGCGCGCGAATGGCGAGATCGGAACCACGATAGCCGAGCGCCGCGCCGAAGGTCGATCGCACCGATTGCGTCAGCACGAGCGCGTAGTTGGAGCCTGCGTCGGTCAGCGAAACGGCGGCGCCGGCCGTCGCCGAATTGGAGCCGAGCTCGCCGGACGCGTAGCGCTTCGCCAACGCCACGACGTCGCCGGAAGTCGGATAATTCACCGTCGAGGCGTTGGAAATCTGGCGGCATGTCGCATCGGCGACGCGCTTCAGCCCCGCTTGCGTGTTCTGAACGCGATAGGTGTCGATCCCCAATCCGACGGCGCCGACGAGGACGAGCGCGGAAATACCGAAAATGACAGCGACCGAGCCGAAAGAATCATCGGCGAAAGAACGATGCGCCCTTATGGGCATGGCGGGACTCCGTAATGTGACGAAGCGAGCGCGACGCCGCGCTCCATCGAATGTCTCGAAAGACAGGCCGGAGTCCAACCGACTCGACGGTGATGGCGTCATGCCGCGGATCGTGATCCGCACCGTCGTTGCAGCGCGAACTCGAGGTTCGCGAAAAATCGCTCGACTTCACGTCGAGCCCCGCCGCACTGGGAACAGTGGACCGAAATCCTTTTCAAAAAATTGAGACAGCGCCGGCGCACGCCTTTCCGGCCATGGCTAATTATTTGTAAATGCTTTTAATATCTGGCACGTTCGCGCTATCCCGCATGCGGTCGCGGCTCGTGCTATAATTTTGCGCAAGCTCGGCGCGGCGATTCCTGAAGGGTCGTCGTTCGCGCGAGCCCATTCGCCGGCTCCGGCCGTCGATCCATCGCGAGGCGTCTCATGTGGCGGGTCATCGTTCAACCGGCGTTGCTGTTCGTCACGCCCTTTGTCGTCTACGCGCTCTATCTGCTGACGCGTCGACGATGGCCCTTTGTGGCGGCGCTGTGGACGCGCGGCGTGGTCTCGTCGCTGACGATCGCGGGCCTCGCTACGGCGGTCGCCGGATTCATCGTCCTCGCGCTGCTGTCGCCGCGCAACGAGGGGACCTATGTGCCGGCGCATATAGAGGACGGCCGGCTCGCGCCCGGCCGATTTCAATAAATTGCCGATCCGTCTGCTCGATAATCCGAAGATCATCCGCCTTCTCGCGGCCCTGCGCGCGACGGGCGGCGAGACGCGCATCGTCGGCGGCGCCGTGCGCGATTCCCTGCTCGGCCGCGCGCCGCACGAGATCGATCTCGCCACCACCGCCCTGCCCGCGGCCGTGACCCGCGCCGCCGAGGCGGCCGGCCTCAAGAGCGTGCCGACGGGGATCGATCACGGCACGATCACCGTCGTCGTCGAGGGAACGCCCTTCGAGGTCACGACGCTACGCGAGGATGTCGAGACCTTCGGCCGCCACGCCAAAGTGCGCTTCGGCGATGATTTCGAGAAGGATGCGCTGCGACGCGACTTCACCATCAACGCGCTGTCGCTCTCACAGGACGGAGCGCTGCACGACTATGTGGGCGGGCTCGACGATCTCGAGGCGCGGCGCGTGCGCTTCATCGGCGATCCGGCGACGCGCATCGCCGAGGATCATTTGCGCATTTTGCGCTTCTTCCGTTTTCACGCCACTTTCGGCGAGGGTCCGCTGGACGCCGCCGGCCTTCATGCGGCGATCATCGCGCGCGAGAGCCTGGCCAGGCTCTCCGGCGAGCGCATCCGCGCCGAGACGCTGAAGCTCCTCGCCGCGCGTCGGGCGGTGGAGGTCGCGCGCGAAATCTCGCAGGGGGGCGTGCTGGAGGTCGTCGTCGGCGCGACCTTTCCGGCGCGGCTCGAGCGGCTCGCCGCGATCGAGGCGACGCTCTCCCGTGTCGTCGATCCGCTGCTGCGCCTCGGCGCGCTCTGCGTTCTCACGCCCGAGGACGCCGATCGGCTGCGCGAGAGGCTGCGGCTCTCCAACGCCGAGCATCGCCGCCTCGCTCATGCGGCGCGCATTCTCGAGGGGCTTCACGGCGCGCAATCGCCGCCGCCCGAGCTGGAGCTGACGCGGCTTCTGTTCGAGGAAGGGCGCGACGGCGCGCGCGATGCGCTGGCGCTCGCCCATGCGGAGAGCCGCGCCGCGGCCGATGCGCAATTCTGGCTGCGTGCGGCGCGCTTTCTCGCCGAGGCGCCGGCGCCGGATTTTCCGGTCAAGGCCGCCGATCTCATGGCGCGCGGGCTCGCGCCCGGCCGCGCGCTGGGCGCGGTGCTGAAAGAATTGCAGGCGAAGTGGATCAGGGCCGGCTTTCCGCGCGATCCGGCGACAGTGACGCGGCTCGTCGAGGAGGCGACCCGCGACGCCATGCGCCCGCCCCTCCCCTGACGATCACAAGAGGTTCCGTCCGAACATCAGCACCGCCGCGAACAGGCAGAGCATGGAGACGACGAACAGAAAGTCGGCGATCAGCTCGTAATTGATCGGCGAGCGCAGCTGCAGCATGGAGGCGAAGGAGAACAGGCAGGCGCCGACGAAGCCGACCGCCGAGGCCATGGCGACCTCGTCCAGCAGCGTGCTGTCGCTCACTCCGCTAATCTTGAGGCCGGTGATCAGCACGAAGCAGATGCCGAGCAGGCTGGAGGCCGCATTCAGAATATGCGATTGGCGATTTTGCGACATTTTTCCGCGTCTTGGCCGTCTCTTGCCCGTCGAAGCTTCCCGTCCGGGAATGTGGGGCGCGGCCTCGCCGCGTCCAGGGCCGCGCGCGGCGTTCGCGCCGAGATGGGAAATCCTCGGCGTGATTTTGCGTAACGCTTTTCTTTTCGGCGGCGGGCGCGCTATCATTCCCGCATCGGCCGCGGGAGTAGCGTATGGGCGTCGAGACGAGACAGCCGAGGGATGTGGCGCGTCGGCTCGCCGATCGCGCCCGCACGATCAAGAGCGCGCGCAGCGACAGCTGGCGCCGCGAGACCTTCACGCTGGAGCGCGGCGAGGCCCGCGCCAAGGCGCGCGAATGGTTCGACCTCTACCCCAAGGCCGCCTATATGACCGAGATCGAGTTCTGGCGAGAGCTCGAGGACGGCCGTATCGAATTCACCATCCGCCGCCTGCCCAGCGCCGATTGAGCGCCGCAGCGGAGGTCCCGGGCCGCTCGGATCGCGTTGGCGCTCGAATTGCTCTCTTCGACGGTCTCGCGCTTCCGGGAGGATAGATGCATAACGGCGTCGATCTGCTGACGACACTCGCCGCCGCGCTCGGCCTCGCGCTCGTGATGGGGCTCATCGCCGCCAAGCTGCGGCTCTCCCCGCTGGTCGGCTATTTGTTCGCCGGCGTGTTGATCGGGCCGGCGACGCCGGGCTTCGTCGCCGATGTCGCGCTGGCCGATCAGCTCGCCGAGATCGGCGTCATTCTGCTGATGTTCGGCGTCGGCCTGCATCTCTCGCTCGAGGATCTCCTTTCCGTCCGCCATATCGCCGCGCCGGGCGCGGTGGTGCAGATGGCCATCGCCACTGCGCTCGGCGTCGGCGTCGCCACCTATTGGGGCTGGCATTTCGGCGCGGCGCTGATCTTCGGCCTCTCGCTCTCCTGCGCCAGCACCGTGGTGCTGCTGCGCGCGCTGGAGGAGCGCGGCGAGATGGAGACGATCAACGGCCGCATCGCCGTCGGCTGGCTCGTCGTCGAGGATCTGGCGACGGTTCTGCTACTGGTCCTGCTGCCGCCGGCGGCGGGCCTGCTCGGCGCCGGCGATCCGGACGCCGCCGGCGACGTCGATATTTGGCCGATCGTCGGAATGACGCTCGCCAAGGTCGCGGCCTTCGTCATTCTCATGCTGGTGGTCGGACGGCGGTTGTTCCCGCGCCTTTTGTTCTGGGTGGCGGGCGTCGGCTCGCGCGAGCTGTTCACGCTCTGTGTCGTCGCCACCGCGCTCTGCGTCGCCTATGGCTCGGCCAAGCTGTTCGACGTCTCCTTCGCGCTCGGCGCCTTTTTCGCTGGCATGATGATGCGCGAGTCGGAGTTCAGCCATCGCGCCGCCGACGAATCCCTGCCGCTGCGCGATGCGTTTTCCGTTCTGTTCTTCGTCTCGGTCGGCATGGCCTTCGATCCGCGCGCCTTCATCGACGAGCCTTGGCGCGTTCTCGCGGTCATCGGCATTGTGATGGTCGGCAAGACGCTCGCGGCGGTCGCCCTCACCCTGGCCTTTCGCTACCCGCTGGACACCGCGCTCACCGTCGGCGCGAGCCTCGCCCAGATCGGCGAATTCTCTTTCATTCTCGCCGGCCTCGGCGTCGGGCTCGGCCTTCTGTCGCCTGACGGCCGCAATCTGATCCTGGCCGGCGCGCTGGTCTCCATCGCGCTCAACTCTCTCGTCTTCGTCGCGATCGAACCATTTCGCGCGAGGATCGGGCAAAGGGCGCGCTCCTCCGATCCATTGGCGGAACTGCCTGCGACCGTCGACGATTCACGCCTGAGCGGTCAGGTGGTGCTGGTCGGCTATGGCCGCGTGGGGCGCAAGATCGGCGAGAAGCTGCTCGAATGGCGGGTTCCCTTCGTGGTGATCGAGCAGAACCGCGAGCTGGTGGAGGCGCTGCGCGCGCGCGACATCGCCGCCGTCTGCGGAGACGCCTCGGAGCCCGCCTCTCTGGTCCAGGCCCATATCGCGCGGGCGAGCGAGCTGATCGTCGCGACGACGCCCGACAGCTGTGATCTGCGGAGAATGATCACGGCGGCGCGGCGCGCCAATCCCGCCGTGGGCGTCGCGCTGCGCGCCCGCGACGACACCGAGGCCGAGCTGCTCGAGCAAGAGAAGATCGGCCGCGTCTTCGCGCCGGAGACCGAGCTCTCGCTCGGCATGCTCGGCTATTTGTTCGAGCGCTTCGGCAAGAACGCCTGATTATTCGATCTCGACGTCGAAGCTCGGCGCCTCGCTCGCGCCGGTGAAGGCGAAGTGCCACCATTCGGTCGGCAGATTGTGGAAGCCGTGGCGGCGCATCAGCGTCTCGAGGCGGAGCCGATGCTCCTGCGCCATAGCGCTCACATCCTTGCTCGCGGTCCAGGAGCGCTCGTCGAAAAAGTCGAAGGGCGTGCCGAAATCCCAGCCGAGGACGCCGAGATCGACGGCGAGGCCGGTGGAATGCGAGGATTTCTCGGCGATATAGCCGCGCTGGAACAATTCGCGCTTGGTCTCGTGCGGATAATATTGCGCCTTCATGCTCTCGTCCGCGCTCTTCGCCCAATCGATGAAGGCGGCGACGGCGCGGCGCGGCCGATAGCAGTCGTAGAGGATGAGCTCGAAGCCCTGCGCTTTCGCCTCGGCCTGCGCGGCGATCAGGGCCTTGGCCGCATCCTCGCGCAGCCAGCATTGTGGGGCCTTGTAGCCGGGCACAGGGCGGCCGGTGAAATTATCGGAGCCCGCATAGCGCATGTCCTGCACGATCTGCGGCGCCAGCTCGGCGAGCCGCACGAAGCCCGGCGGAAGCGAGGCGGCCGCCGCCGAGCAGGCGACGCAGGCGCCGGCTGCGGCGACAATGTCGCGGGTGGTTTTGGAGGTCATGGGGCGTGGTCCGGCGTTGACGGTGGCGCGGCGTGAGAGCAGTCTTATCCTAGAGGCGGAATCGATCAAAGGCGCGCAGAGATGTTCATCCGCGACGAAGCCCCGAGCGACCGCGCCGCCATACGAAGCATCATCGCCGCCGCCTTCGAAGGCCTCTCCTACAGCAATCAGCGCGAGGGCGATCTCGTCGACGCGCTGCGGAACGCCAACGCCCTGACGCTTTCGCTCGTCGCCGAGGACTCCGGCGCGATCATCGGCCATATCGCCGTTTCTCCGGTGACGATCGAGGGAGCCTCGCTCGATTGGTTCGGGCTCGGCCCGCTCGCCGTTCGACCCGAACGCCAGCGCAAAGGCGTCGGCGCGGCCCTGGTCGAGCGCGCGCTGTCGACACTGCGCGCGGCGGACGCGGCCGGTTGCGTCGTCTTCGGCGCGCCGAGCTATTACGGCCGCTTCGGATTTCGAATCGACCCGGGCGTTCGTTTCGAGGGCGGACCGCCAGAGCACTTCATGGCCCTTGCTTTGGGATCGACGATCCCGCGTGGCTCCGTCGACTATCATCCGGCCTTCGCGCTGGTCGGCTGAGACGCTATGTCCTTCGCAGCGTCACCACGCGATTTGTGTTGGTGCCCTTGGCGTTGTTGCCGACGCCCCAGCAATTGCTGGTCTTGGTGAAGCTCTGGCTGTTCACCAGCACGAACAGCCGCTCGAAGGGCAGGCCTTCCGCGGCGCGCCAGACGAGCCGCTCCAGCAACACCTTGCCGCCGCGCACCTCGCCCACCTCGAAGGCGACATGGCCGCCGGGCGAGACGATGCGCGCGAATTCCTCGAGGCAGGCGCGCACCATTTTCTCCCATTCCGCCTCGTTGCGATGCGCGGAAATTCGCACCGCGCTCGCATCTGTTCCTGCGAACCAATTGCGCAGCCAATTGTCGCTCGCATATTGCACCACATCCAGAAACGGCGGCGAGGTGACGACGAGCCGCACGGCGCCGTCCGCGACATAGGGCGCGCACCAGGCTTCGCTCGTGGCGAGCAGCGCCTCGGGATGCTCCGGCGGGACGCCGTCCGAAAGAAGCGCGCGCGATTTGCGCAGGATCAGCGCCGCCACATCGCGCAAGGGCGGCGTCTGCTTGCGCTTGGCGTTGATCTTGGCCTGGGCCTCGATGGAGACGGCCTGGTTGGGCGGCAGCGAATAGACCGAGAAAAATCCCGGCGAATGTCCGGTGAGGCGATTGATCGCGATCATTCTGATCCAGTCGTCGACACCGTCCGGCTCGGCGCGCGCGCGAAGATGGCGCCGCAGCGCGCAGAGCCGCCGCAGCGTTTCCGCATGATAGAAGACGAGCAGATCATCCCGCTCGATCTCGCCGCTCTCCCACGGAATTTCGGCGAGGCGCTTTTCGATCGCGGAGAGCGGCGGCGGCGCGAGACGCGGGCGCGTCAGCAGAATGGACAGCGGATTGATATCCGCGCCCATCGGCCGACGCCCTTGCAGCGCGGCCTCTAACGGCGTCGTGCCGCGGCCCATGAAGGGATCGAAGACCGCCTCGCCCGGCGCCGTGAGGCGGGAGATGAAAAAGCCCGGCAATTGCGGCTTGAAACAGGCGCGATAGCTGATCTCGTGCAGCGAATGCGCCTGCCGTTGCGCGGATGTCCAGAATTCGTTGACGAGATAGAGGACGCCTTCCTCCACGATCCGCCGCGTCGGCGCGCCGAAGGAGTCGAAGGCGAGCAGCTCTTCTTCGAGCGGCGATGCGAATGGGGCGGCGGCGAGATTGCGAGCGAGCGAGCGGGGCATGAATCACCCTTATGCGCTCCGACTATAGCGCCTTCGTCTCGCCGCGCGTCCACTCCTCCTTGGTCTGCGCGATGAAATCGGCGAGGCGCCCCTGCTCTATCGCCGCGCGAAGCCCGGCCATCAGCTCCTGATAATAGGCGACATTGATCTGCGTCAGCAGCATCATGCCGAGGATTTCCTGCGCCTTCACCAGATGATGCAGATAGGCGCGCGAATAATCGCGCGCAGAGGCGCAGGCGGCGCCGGCGTCGAGCGGCGCGGGATCGTCCGCATGGCGCGCATTACGCAGATTCACGCGGCCGAAGCGCGTATAGGCGAGGCCGTGACGTCCGGCGCGCGTCGGCATCACGCAGTCGAACATATCGACGCCGCGCGCCACAGATTGCACGATATCGTCCGGCGTGCCGACGCCCATCAGATAGCGCGGCTTGCCCTCCGGCAGATGCGGGATGACCGTCTCCAGCATCGCCAGCATGACATCCTGCGGCTCGCCGACGGCGAGGCCGCCTATGGCGAGACCGTGGAAATCCATGGCCGCGAGCGTCGTCGCGCTCTCTATGCGCAGCGCCGGCGTCGCGCCGCCTTGCACGATGCCGAAGATCGCTTTGCCGTCGCCGTCGACGAAAGCCTTGCGCGAGCGCTCCGCCCAGCGCAGCGACAGGCGCATGGCGCGCTCGGCCTCCGCCTCCGTGCAGGGCAGGCGCACGCATTCGTCGAATTGCATGTGTATGTCGGAATCGAGCAGGCGCTGAATCTCCATCGAGCGCTCCGGCGTCAGCATGTGACGCGAGCCGTCGATGTGGGACTGGAAGGCGACGCCCTGCTCGTCGAGCTTGCGCAGCTTGGACAGCGACATCACCTGAAAGCCGCCGGAATCGGTCAGGATCGGATGCGGCCAGTTCATGAATTGATGCAGGCCGCCGAGCGCGGCGACGCGCTCCGCGCCCGGCCGCAGCATCAGATGATAGACATTGCCGAGCACGACATCGGCGCCCGTCGCGCGCACGTCCTGCGGAAACATCGCCTTGACCGTCGCCGCCGTGCCCACGGGCATGAAGGCCGGCGTGCGAATCTCGCCGCGCGGCGTCGAGACGAGGCCGCGCCGCGCGGCGCCGTCTTTCGCGAGAAGCTGGAAAGCGAATTGCTGCGTCATGCGTCTCTCTTATTCAGCTCTTGGCGCCGAGAGACGCCACTTTGACGATCTCGTAAAGCCCGCAATCGCGCTCGTTCCAATGGACGGTGAAGCGTTCGCCGACCTTGATCACGACATTGCGCACATCGGTCCGCCAGGCCTCCGCCGCGCCGGCGCCGAAATCCAGCGCGCCGTCGCGCCGCAGCACGAAGGGGCGGCATTTGTCGCCCATGAGATCGCAGGCGCCGAATGTCTCCCAATGCGAGATCACGCGGCGGCTCTCCGCGTCGATGCGCAGATCGAGCGTCAGCGGGCATTCGGTGCGATCGTCGCGCCACAGCGCCAGAACCCGCACATCGAGAAAGGAGGGATCGCTCATTGTCGCAGCAGCAGGCAGGCGTCGCCATAGGAATAGAAACGATAGCCCGAGCCGATCGCATGGCCATAGGCCGCCGTCATGCGCTCGAGGCCGGCGAAGGCGCAGACCAGCATGAACAGTGTGGAGCGCGGCAAGTGAAAATTGGTGAGCAGCGCGTCGACGGCGCGGAAGCGATAGCCGGGCGTTATGAAGATCGCCGTCTCGCCGGAAAACGCCTCCAGCCGTCCGTCCTCGCGCGCCGCGCTCTCGAGCAGGCGCAGCGCCGTGGTGCCGACGGCGACGATGCGCCCGCCCCGCGCCCGCGTCTCGTTCAGCGCCTGCGCGGTGGCCGCATCGAGCGCGCCCCATTCGGAATGCATCTTATGCGCGGCGGTGTCGTCGACCTTCATCGGGAGAAAGGTTCCGGCGCCGACATGCAGCGTCACGCGATGCAGCGCGACGGCTTTCGCTTGCAGCGCCTCGACGAGGCGCGGCGTGAAATGCAGCCCCGCCGTCGGCGCCGCGACCGCTCCGGCGCGGGCGGCGAACAGCGTCTGATAATCGACCTCGTCGCGCGCGTCCGCGGCGCGCTTGCCGGCGATATAGGGCGGCAGCGGCATCACGCCGGCGGCCTCAACCGCTTCATCGAGGGCGGCGCCTTCGAACGAGAAGCCGAGAAGAATTTCGCCATTCTCGCCTTTCTCCAGCGCGCGCGCCTCGAGCACGCCATCGGCGCCGAAGCGAGCCGTCTCGCCTATGGCCAGCTTCTTCGCCGGCCTGACGAGCGCGCGCCAACGATCCGCCGCGACGCGCTCGATCAGCGTCGCCTCCATATGCGCGCGCGTCTCTCCGCGCGCGCGAAACCCAGAGAGGCGCGCGTGAATGACGCGCGTGTCATTGACGACCAGCGTATCGCCCGGCCTGAGAAATTCCGGCAGGTCGCGAATGGAACGGTCCATGAACGCGCCGTCCATCGGGACGACGAGCAGCCGCGCGCTGTCGCGCGGATCGGCGGGACGCAGCGCGATCGACTCTTGAGGCAGCTCGAAATCGAAGAGATCGACGCGCATGGGGTTTTTTAGGTGGAATCTTCGTGCGCGCGACCCTTCTCCCCTCGCGGGAGAAGGTGGCCCCGCGAAGCGGGGTCGGATGAGGGCCGACGCCCGCACGGCCTTTGGCTCGCCGCGCATTAAATACGCGGAAACGGAGAGTGTCCTCATCCGACCCTCGCTGACGCGAGGGCCGCCTTCTCCCGCAGAGCGGGAGAAGGAATGCGCGAACTTATCTCAGACCAGCGACGCCTTGACGATCTTGTCCGGGTCCTGCACGGGCTCGCCGCGCTTGATCTGATCGACATTCTCCATGCCGGAGATCACCTCGCCCCACACCGTATATTTCTTGTCGAGGAAGCTGGCGTCGCCGAAGCAGATGAAGAATTGCGAATTGGCGGAATCGGGATTTTGCGCGCGCGCCATGGAGCAGGTGCCGCGCACATGCGGGGCGGCGTTGAACTCCTGCTTCAGATCCGGATATTTCGAGCCGCCCGTGCCGGTGCCGTGGGGACAGCCGGTCTGCGCCATGAATCCGTCGATGACGCGATGGAAGACGATGCCGTCATAGAAGCCCTCGGAGACGAGCTTCTTGATATGCGCGACATGATTGGGCGCGAGATCGGGGCGCAGCTTGATCAGAATATCGCCCTTGGTCGTCTCGAGCTTCAGGTTTTCGGCTTCGGACATGTCCACTCCTGTCGGTTTTGCGTTTTGCCCGGCGAAGCAATCCGAGGGCCGCGGCGCTCGGATCGCAACGCGCATAGGCGCGATCAGCTATTGTCGCCGGCGAGGCGCAGCTTGATGATCTTGTCGGGGCTCGACACTTTGCCATTGTCGGCCTTGTCGCCCTTCTTGATCTTGTCGACGACGTCCATGCCGGAGACGACCTCGCCGATCACCGTATATTGCTCCTCGAGATAGCGCGCCGGCGCGAGGCAGATGAAGAATTGCGAATTGGCCGAGTCCGGGCTCTGGCTGCGCGCCATGCCCAGCGTGCCGCGGACGAATTTCTCCTTGGAGAATTCCGCCGGAATATTCGGCAGATCGGACTTGCCCATGCCTGTGCCGGTGGGGTCGCCAGTCTGGGCCATGAAGCCGTCGATGACGCGGTGGAAGACGATTCCGTCGTAGAAATGGCGCTTGGCCAGCGCCTCGATCTGCGCCGCATGCTTGGGCGCGATATCGGCGCGCAGCTTGATGACGATGCGGCCGTCCTTGGTGTCGAGATAGAGCGTATGGGGCGGCGCGTCCTCCGCGCTGGCTGCGCCGGTGAGCGCGGCGGCGGAGAGAGCGGCGAGCGTGAAGCTGCGGCGATCGATAGGCAATCGAGCCTCCCTTGGGTTTTTTGTTTCTGTCAGCGGCCGGAGAGAACGCGGCGCAGAACCTCGACCGCCTCGGGCGGAACGAAGGGCGAGACATCGCCCCCGAGCGAGGCGATCTGCCGCACGAGCGTCGCGGTGATGTGCCGGACCGCCGGAGACGAGGGATGAAAAATGGTTCTGATCTCCGGCGCCATGGCGAGATTCATCCCCGCCATCTGCATTTCATAGTCGAAATCGGCGCCGTCGCGCAATCCGCGCAGGATCAGCCCGGCGCCATGGGCGCGCGCCGCCTCCACCGCCAGCCCGGCGAAGGAGACCACCTCGAAACGGCAGGAGCGCGCCTCCTCGAGGCCGGCGCAGACTGTCTCGATGAGCGTGATGCGCTGCTCGAGCGCGACCAGAGGCGTCTTGCCGGGATGCGCGCCTATGGCGATGACGAGCCGGTCGCAGAGCCTCGCCCCGGCCCGGATCACGTCCAGATGGCCGAGGGTGAGCGGGTCGAAAGAGCCGGTGTAGAGAGCCGTGCTGGTCATAGCGCGGATATAGGCGATTTTCGGTTGCGCGTAACCTGCGTCCGCGCCCCTTCTCCCGTTCCGGGAGAAGGGGGCCCCGCGTAGGGACATCCGCTGCGGCCGCATGTCCTCTACCGTCTCGGTAGATCGGGGTGGATGCGGCCTCGGATCGCGGACGAAGCCGAGCGCTGAACGACCGTTCCGCTCCGTACGGAAACGCCCTCATCCGACCCGACTTCGTCGGGCCTCCTTCTCCCGCGAGGGGAGAAGGAGGGCTCCGCCCTTTATTCCAGGCTCGCCTTCACCGTCTCGATCAGCTGCTTGAGGCTGAAAGGCTTGGGCAGGAAGCCGAAATCGCCTTCGGGCAGATTTTTCGCGAAGGCCTCCTCGGCATAGCCCGAGACGAACACTACCTTCGCCGTCACGCCGCGCTTGCGCAATTCCGCGAACATGGCCGGCCCGTCCATCTCCGGCATCACCACATCGGAGACGATGAGGTCAATGCGCTGGCCCTCGCGCTCCACCACTTCCAACGCCTCGACGCCCGAGGCGGCCTCCATCACATTATAACCGCGTGAGCCGAGCGCCCGCGCCGCGAAGGCGCGCACGGCGTCCTCGTCCTCCACCAGCAATATGGTCCCCTGCCCCGTGTAGTCGGCGGCGGGCTTGGCGGCCTCGGGCTTGGCGGCGATCTCGCCGGCCTCCGGCACATGGCGCGGCAGGAAGATGCGGAACACGGTCCCACGCCCGACCTCGCTCGCCGGGAAGACGAAGCCGCCCGACTGCTTGACGATGCCGAACACCATGGAGAGGCCGAGCCCGGTGCCCTTGCCCACCTCCTTGGTGGTGAAGAAGGGCTCGAAAATCTTGGTCATCACATCGGGGGCGATGCCGGAGCCATTGTCCTCGACCTCGATCAGCACATATTCGGCCGGCGTGAGCGAGGCCTCGCCGAAAGCGGCGCATTCGCCCGAAGCGACATTGCGCGTGCGCAGCTGGATGCGCCCGCCCGATTCCGGCATGGCGTCGCGGGCGTTCACCACGAGATTGATGATGACCTGCTCGAATTGATTGATGTCGGCCTTCACGAACCACAGGTCGCGGCCGTGCTTGAGATCGACCTCGACCTTCTCTCCGACGAGCCGGCGCAGCAGCATTTGCAGCTCCGTCAGCACATCGCCGAGCTGCAGCACCTGGGGCCGCAACGTCTGCCGGCGCGAGAAGGCGAGCAGCTGGCGGGTGAGCCCGGCGGCGCGATTGGCTGTCTGCTTGATCTGGATAATGTCCTGGAAGGACGGATCGGTCGGCCGGTGATTGGCGAGCAGCAGGTCCGAATAGCCGATGATGGCCGTGAGCATATTGTTGAAATCATGCGCCACGCCGCCGGCGAGTTGGCCGACCGCCTGCATCTTCTGCGATTGGGCGAAGCCCTCCTGCAGCTTGCGATGCTCGGTGGTGTCGAGCGCATAGATCGTCGCGCCCTTCTTGCCGGCGTCCTCCGAAGGGGCGACGAAAAAGCGCGCCGAGCGCGTCGGCAGGCCGTCCTCCTCCTCGAGCGCGGCGTCGATCGGCGGCATGTCGCCGCGATTGTCGAGAGCGGCGGCGATCGCCTCCTCGAGCGCGGCGCGGTCGCGCTCGACGACGCTGGCCAGCACCGGCCAGGCGGAGCCGCCGCCCTTCATCGCCTGGGGCAGCAGCTTGGCGAAGGCCGCATTGGAGCGCGTGACCTTGCCGTCCGGATCGACGGCGGCGATGGCCATGGGCGTCGAATTGAAGAAGCGCGCGAATCGCACCTCGGCGGCGCGCAAATCCTCTTCCGGCTCCTCGCCGGCGGTGCGATTCAGCACCAGCGTCCGCGACGCGCCCGGCGCGCCGTCCTGGCCGAAGGCGACGCGATGCAGCAGCCGCACCGGCAGCGACCGGCCATTGCGGCGCTTCAGATCGAGATCGATCTGCGCGGTCCGCACCTCGCCGGAGCCGCCGGTGATCGCCGTGAGCAGCGTCGAGCCATTATTGGCGACGATATCCGCGAGCGCGACGCCGCCGGAGCCGACCTGGGTCAGATCATAGCCGAGCCAGCCCGCCAACGTCTTGTTCATATAGGAGATCGCGCCGTCCGGACCGGCCGAGAAAAAGCCCGCGGGCGCATGGTCGAGGAAGTCGATCGCATGCTGGAGCTCCTGGAAGACGTTCTCCTGGCGCTGGCGATCGGCGGTCGCGTCGACGACTGTCCACAGATTTGCGTGGTGTGGTCCCTCGCGGTCGAGCGGGCGCACGCGGATGCGATACCAGCCGACCTCGGCGTCGCCGGTGAGCGGCGGAACGAGCCGCACATCCTCGACATGGGCGCGCCCGGCCCGCGCCGCCTGGGCGAGGCGATAGATCGCCTCCGATACTTCCGCCGGCCCGGAGAACAGCCGCTCGACCGTCAGCAGCCCGGCCGGATCGCGCGAGCCGCAGAGCTCGAGATAGGCGTCATTGGCGTAGACGATCTGCGTGTCGCCCCTTGTGACGAGCAGCCCCTCCGAGAAGGAATCGGCGATCTGCCGGGCGATGTCGAGCCGCGCCGAGCGGCCCGGAAAGCGTAAAAATCCAACGGCATAGGCGAAGGCGCAAAACACGCCGGCGACGGCGAGCAGCGCCAGCAGCCCGACGGCGAATTTGGGCGCGACCGGCGCCGGCAGCAGCGAGGCCACGACGATCGCGCCGACGAGAGCGACGGCGAGCGCCAAAACCAGGCCGACGTTTCCGGGGCGTTCGGTGCGATCGTAAGCGGGCGGCGCCGTCCTGTCGGTCACGGGGTTTTTCTCATGGGCCGTCACTTCGGCCGTCCGAAGGGCTCCTGCGCCCGGGCGAACGCTGCGGCGCAGGCAGAATCAGGCGGAACAATGGCCCCGGCCGGGGCGCATGGCAATGTCCTTGCGCATTTTCCGCAAGCGCGAATCACGAAGAATGCACTATTAACCATTGCTTAACCTTTGTGGCGCGCTTGCGTGCAACGCTGATAGACTGCATGCTCGCGCCGCGTCACGACGAAAGAAAAATCGATTCATGCCGTCAAGCATCACACAGTCGCAGCTCCTGCCGATACTCGCAGCAATAGTCGCGTTCCTGTTCGCGGCGTTGCTGCTCGTCTATATCTACCGGCTCTTGTTCGGACGGCGCATAAAGGCTCCAGGGCCGCGCAATCGCCCGCGTCGCCTGGACATCGTCGATACTTTCGATGTCGACGGCGACCGCCAGCTGGTCATCGTGCGGCGCGATAATGTCGAGCATCTCCTGCTCATCGGCGGGCCCAATGATCTGCTGGTCGAAGCCTCGATCAACCGTGTCGAGGCCCGCGAGCAGCGCCCGCGCGAGAAGGAGGCCTCCGCCGGCCCCGGCTGGCCGCTCGGACCGGCGGCCGCGCCGCAAGCGCCCGCAACGCCCACCCTGCCGCCGATCGGCTCGGCGGCCCCGCTCGCCGCCGAGAACGACGCGTTCAAGCCGCCGGAGCCGGCCGCGCCGCCGCCGGGCCTCGCGCCATTGCCGCCCGATCTCTTCGGTCCGCCGCCGGCCAAGCCCGCCGCTCCGCCCGAGGCGCCCGCGCGCCCCGGAACGCCGCGCTTCACGGCGCAGCGCCCGCCCTTCACCCCGACGCCCCGGCCGCCGCGTCCCGCGCCGCCGCCCTTCCTCTCGCGCGCCGCCAAGCCGGCCGCCCCGCCCGCCGAGCCTGCTCCCCCGCCCCCGCCGCCGGCCCCCGAGCCGTCTCCGCCGCCCGCTCCCGAGTCGCCGCCCGAGATCGTCGCCGTCGAGCCGCCGCCTGCGACGCCGCCGGAGGAGCCGCCGCCCGCTCCTCCCGTCGATCCGCTCGACTCGCTGGAGGCCGAAATGGCGCGGCTGCTCGGCCGGCCGGACGCCAAGCCCTGAGAGGCGAGGCAAGGCCTGAGAAAACGAAGCGAGCCCCGAGAACGAAAACAGCGCCCACGGAGAGATCCGCGGGCGCTGTTTTTTCTCGATAGAAGCGCGAGGCGACGAAAAAAGGCCGAGTCCCGTCAGTCGTCCCGATAGACGCGCTCGCGGCGCTCATGCCGCTCCTGCGCCTCGATCGACAGAGTGGCGATCGGCCGCGCATCGAGCCGCTTCAAAGAGATCGGCTCGCCGGTCTCCTCGCAATAGCCATAGGTGCCGTCCTCGAGACGGGAGAGCGCGGCGTCGATTTTGGAGATCAGCTTCCTCTGGCGGTCGCGCGCACGAAGCTCGATCGCCCGATCCGTCTCCGAGGAGGCGCGATCGGCGAGGTCGGGATGGTTCTCGTTCTCGCTCTGCAGAGTGGCGAGCGTGTCGCGGCTCTCCTGCAGGATCTCGTCTTTCCATGCGAGCAGCTTGCGCTTGAAATACTCGCGCTGCCGGTCGTTCATGAAATCTTCTTGCTCGGACGGTCTGTAGCTCGCGTCTAGATCCACCGCCATGGCCGCGAATCCTCCCTAAGCCTGAACGGCGGCGTCTATATAGCCGCGACGCTCCGCTAGCACAATCACTTCTCGGCGTCTCATTTACCGAGCGAAAGCGCGGCTGCGAGATTGGCGTCGATCTTGTCGAGGAAGCCGATGGTCGACAGCCATTTCTGATTATGGCCGACCAGCAGCGCGAGATCCTTGGTCATGAAGCCCTGCTCGACCGTCGAGACGCAGACTTCTTCCAGCGTCAGAGCGAAGCGCGCCAGGGCGTCATTCCCATCGAGCTTGGCGCGATGGGCGAGCGCCCGCGTCCAGGCGAAGATGGAGGCGATGGAATTGGTCGAGGTCGCGTGGCCCTTCTGATGCTCGCGATAATGGCGCGTCACCGTGCCATGCGCGGCCTCCGCCTCGACGGTCTTGCCGTCCGGCGTCATCAGCACGCTGGTCATCAGGCCGAGCGAGCCGAAGCCCTGCGCCACCGTATCGGATTGCACGTCGCCGTCGTAATTCTTGCAGGCCCACACATAGCCGCCGGACCATTTGAGCGCCGAGGCGACCATATCGTCGATGAGGCGATGCTCGTAGGTGAGGCCCTGCGCCTGGAACCGCGTCTTGAACTCCGCGTCGAACACCTCTTGGAACAAATCCTTGAAGCGCCCGTCATAGGCTTTGAGGATCGTGTTTTTGGTCGAGAGATAGAGCGGGAATTTGCGGTTCAGCGCGAAATTCATCGAGGCGCGGGCGAACTCGCGGATCGACTCGTCCAGATTGTACATCGCCATGGCGACGCCGGCGCCGGGGTAGCGGAACACTTCCTTCTCGATCACGGTCCCGTCGTCGCCCTCGAATTTCATCGTCAGCCGACCCTTGCCGGGCGTGCGGAAATCGACGGCGCGATATTGATCGCCATAGGCGTGGCGGCCGATGACGATGGGCTGCGTCCAGCCGGGCACGAGGCGCGGCACATTCTTGCAGATGATCGGCTCGCGGAAGATGACGCCGCCCAGAATGTTGCGGATCGTGCCATTGGGCGACTTCCACATTTCTTTCAGGCCGAACTCCTGCACGCGCGCTTCGTCCGGCGTGATGGTGGCGCATTTGACGCCGACGCCGTGCGTCTTGATCGCCTCGGCGGCGTCGATCGTCACCTGATCATTGGTGGCGTCGCGATTCTGGATCGAGAGATCGTAATAGAGCAGCTCGAGATCGAGATAGGGGTGGATGAGCTTGTCTTTGATATAGGCCCAGATGATCCGGGTCATCTCGTCGCCGTCGAGCTCGACGACAGGATTCTCGACCTTGATCTTGCTCATGAAATGCCTCTCTTGCGTGAGCCGCCGGCCTTATAGCGCGCGCTCGCAGGAAGGCAAAGCAGGCGCCATGGGCAAATTCTCGGCCGCGAGCGGCGTTTTGCGCTTCTTCGGACGCAAATCTGCGTTTATTCATCGCGCATTGCCGAAGCTTCGGGCGCCCGCCGAAGCGCGTTCGACGAAAGATCGAATTCGGCCGATAACGCGTTATGCGCATAATATGCTATCGTGCGGCAGGAGGCGCCCATGAACGTATCCGTCGGCAAGCATTGGGAAGAGTTCATCGATTCCCTGGTCGAGCAGGGCCGCTACGCCTCGGCCACCGAGGTGATGCGGGAGGGCCTGCGTCTCGTGGAGGAGCGCGAGGCGAAGCTGAAGGCGCTGCGCGAGACGATAGGGGCGTCGCTGGCCGAAGCGGGCGAATTGACCGACGAGCAGGTCGCCGCCGAGTTGCGCGCGCATGTCGAGGCGCGAAGGGCGCAAAGCGCCTGAATGCGCAAGCTGGTCTATCGCCTCGCCGCGAATCGGTATTTGAAAGACATCGCCGATTTCATCGGCGAGACCTCCGGCGATCTCGACGCGGGATTGGCCGTCGTCGATCGATTTCGCGCGCAATGCGCAAAGCTGGCCGCTTCGTCCATCCTTCTCCGGCGTCCGCGCGAGGAGCTGTCGCCGGGATTGCGCGGCTATTTGTTCCGTGGCGCGTCATCTTCTTCCGCTGCATCGATGAGCGTCCGGAAGTCATGAATATTCTCCACTCCCGTCGCGATCTCGCCGCGACTCTCGACTCGGATGACGACTCTCAGTGACCGGCGCAGGAACAGACCACACCAAGCAAAAGCTCGAAGGCGGGCCGACGATCGTGCTCGTGCGGCCGCAGCTCGCGGTCAATATCGGCATGTGCGCCCGCGCCATGGCCAATTTCGGCCTCTCCGACCTGCGGCTCGTCGCGCCGCGCGAGGGCTGGCCGACGCGCGATCCCGTCTATCGCGAGGCCTCCTACGCCGCCGCCGCCGGCGCCGCGCATCTGCTGGATTCGGCGAAGCTCTACGAGAGCGTGCGCGAGGCGATCGCCGATCTCTCCTTCGTCTATGCGGCGACCGCGCGCGGCCGCGGCCAGGTGAAGCCCGTGGTGACGCCGGCCGAGGCCATGTCGTCGACTGTGGCGCGCATCGAAGCCGGCGAGCGTCATGGCGTGATGTTCGGCCCGGAGCGCACCGGCCTCGACAATGACGATGTCGCGCTCGCCGATACGATCCTGACCTTTCCGGTCAATCCCGCCTATGCCTCGCTCAATCTGGCGCAGGCGGTGCTGCTCACCGGCTATGAGTGGTTCCGCCACGCCCATGGCGAGACGCTGCCCTTCGACGTCACCGAGCGCTCGCCGCCGGCGACCCGGGAAATGACGCTCGCCTTCTTCGATTTTCTGGAGACGGCGCTCGACGAGCGGCAGTTCTTCCGCCCCGAGACCAAGAAGCCGGTGATGTCGCGCAATCTGCGCAATATGTTCCACCGCATGAATCTCACCGAGCAGGATGTGCGGACCTTGTGGGGCGTGGTGGTGCGGCTGGTCGAGGGACCGCGGCGCGAGCCGAAGAAGGTCCGACGGCGCAAAAGCGGGGACGAAGCGCCCGGCGACCCGAATTGACGGGAGCCGGGCGCTCCGATCTCACTCCGGCAGGACGAACACGGTGAGCACGCCGCCGAGCGCGGTGTAATTCGACAGGCTGCGGTAATTGCCGACGGCGCCGAGACCATCGCTGCTCTTGGTGAGTCCGGCCGCGAGGCCGATGCCGGCCCAGCCGCCGACGCCCGAGAGCACGGCGACATATTGCCTGCCGCCGACCTCATAGGTGATGACGTTGCCGATGATGCCCGACGGCGTCTTGCGCCGGAACAGCTCCTTGCCGGTCTTGGTGTCGACCGCCTTCAGATAGCCTTCCAGCGTTCCGTAGAAGGTCACGCCGCCATCCGTCGAGACGGCGCCGGACCACACCGAGAATTGCTCCTTGTTCGCCCAGACGATCTTTCCGCTCTTGGCGTCCCAGGCGATGAAATTGCCCGTATGCGTCTCGCCCTTGTCGCGATCGGCCGGGAACATTTCCACCGTCGCGCCGACATAGGGCTGACCCGCCGAATAGCCGACGCGGAAGGGCTCGAAATCCATGCAGACATGGTTCGTCGGCACGAGGAAGAGCCCCGTGTTCGGATCATAGCTCGCAGGCTGCTCGTCCTTGGAGCCGAGCGTCGTCGGACAGACGCCGCGCGTCGTCTCGTCCTCGCCGGTCTTCTCGGTCGAGAAGCGCTCGTCGAGGATCGGACGGCCGTAGGTCTTCGACGATTTGTCGAGATCGATCTTCGTCGCCCAATTGACGGCGGGATCGAATTTCTCGGCGACGAGCAATTCGCCATTGGTCCGATCGAGCGTATAGGCGAAGCCGTTGCGATCGAAGTGAACGGCCGTTTTCGTCTTTTTGCCGCCGATCTCCTGATCGACGAGAATGATCTCGTTGACGGCGTCATAGTCCCATTGGTCGTGCGGCGTCGTCTGATAGACCCATTTCGCCTTGCCCGTCTCGAGATCGCGGGCCCATAAAGTCATGGACCAGCGATTGTCGCCGGGGCGCTGAATGGGATTCCAGGTCGAGGGATTGCCGGAGCCGTAATAGACGAGATCGAGCTCCGGATCGTAGCTGTACCAACCCCAAGTCGTGCCGCCGCCCAGCTTCCATTGATCGCCTTTCCAAGTGGAGATTCCGGAATCCTTGCCCACAGGCTTGCCGAGATGCGTCGTCTTCTCGGGATCGATCAAGGTCTCCTCGTCCGGGCCGGTCGAATAGCCGCGCCACAGCAGCGCGCCGGTCTTGACGTCATAGGCGCTGATGTGACCGCGCACGCCATATTCGCCGCCGGCGTTGCCGACGAGCACCTTATTCTTGAACACATGGGGCGCCGCCGTGGCGGTCTCGCCCTTCGACGGATCGCCGAATTTGACGGACCAGATCGGCTTGTCCTTGCTCTCGCCGGCGGAAGCGCCTGTCGCGGCGTCCAATGCGACGAGAGTCGTGTCGGCTTGCGCGAGGAAAATCTTGCCGTCGCCATAGGCGAGGCCGCGATTGACCGTGTCGCAGCACATCACCGGAACGACGGAAGCGTCCTGCTGCGGCGCATATTTCCATAGAACCTTATGGTCTGGATCTCTCAGATCGAGCGCATAGACGACATTCGGAAAGGGTGTGTGCAGATACATCACATCGGTGACATAGGCCTTTTTATTGTCGGCCGTCGCCGGAATGGCGACGTCGTGAATGACGAGCGGAGCGCCTTCATGTCCGCGCAGAACGCCGGTCGAGAACTGCCAATCGACAGCGAGCTTGTGAACATTCTCCGTGGTGATCTGCTTCAACGCCGAATGCCGGCGATTGGCGTAATCTCCTGTCGGCGACACCCATTGTCGCGGGTCCTTCTGCAGATCGAGCAGCGTGTCCGCAACGGCGCCGCTCGCCGTGAGCGCGAGCGCGAATGCGCCGACCGACATCGACAGTCGGAATTTCCTCGTCTCCATTTTTTTCCTCCGCAGCTGATATTTTCTCGCTTGCGCTTCCTTCACGACAGGCGGCGACAGCCCGGGAAACCGTGCGCCGTCTGTCGTGAGCTCATGCAGCGGCCGCATGCGACGCGGCTCGACGAGGACGTTCCATGAATGCGGCGGCCTTCGCCAGATGACGAAATCGCAATGCGTCGCGGACTGTCGCAGTTTTGCGACAGGCGCGACGATGATCCGCGCCGCGTCGCGCGAAGAGGCGCGCAGCGCGATTTTCGGCGGCTTTCGCCGGCTCTTGCTCCGACGTGGGAAATGCGGGACAATTCGTGAACAAAGCCAGAGCCCGCGATGCCCCGCTACGCCGAAC
The DNA here is from genome assembly GCF_036560965.1 of Methylosinus sp. Taxonomy (NCBI): domain Bacteria; kingdom Pseudomonadati; phylum Pseudomonadota; class Alphaproteobacteria; order Hyphomicrobiales; family Methylocystaceae; genus Methylosinus; species Methylosinus sp. The sequence goes on from NZ_DATBQF010000062.1 coordinate 144,767, forward strand.
TCGCGACGACGACCAATTTCTCTTTCCTGCGCGGCGCCTCGCATCCCGAGGAGATGGTCGCGCAGGCGATGGCGCTCGGCCATTGCGGCATCGGCGTGGCCGATCGCAATTCGCTCGCTGGCGTCGTGCGCGCCTTCTCCTATCTGCGCGAGCATGCGGCCGAGGCGCCGGGCTTTCGCCTCGCCATCGGCGCGCGCCTCGTCTTCGCGGACGCGACGCCCGACATTCTCTGCTATCCGAAAGATCGCGCCGCCTATGGGCGCCTGTGCCGTCTGCTGACGCGCGGCAATATGCGCGCCGAAAAAGGCGAATGCCGCCTCTTCCTCGACGATCTCCTCGAATTCGGCGAGGGCCAGCAGCTCATTGTCATGGAGGGCGCGGTCTCGGAGGGCGCGGTCTCGGAGCGCGCGGTCACGGAGAGCGCGGTCACGGAGAGCGCGCCGCTCGCCCCTGCCCTGCTCGCGGCCGCCCGCGGACGGCTATGGCTCGCGGCGACGGCGCTCTATGGCGGCGACATGCGCGCCGCGCTCTTGCGTCGCATCACGCTGTCGCGCGAGACCGGCCTGCCGCTCATCGCGGTGAATGACGCCAACATGCATGCGCCCGAGCGTCGTCCGCTCGCCGATGTGCTCGCCTGCGTGCGCGAGAAGACGACGCTCGACGATGCGGGCTATTTGCTCGCCGCCAACGCCGAGCGCTGCTTGAAGAGCGGCGCGGAAATGGCGCGGCTCCTCGCAGTGGTTCCGCAGGCGGTGGAGGAGACGGCGCGCTTTCTCGATCGACTCTCCTTCCGTCTCGACGCGCTCGCGCATAATTATCCGGACGAGCTGCGCGACGGCTTTTCCAGCGAGCAGGAAGCGCTCGCGCATCATGCGCGCGAGGGCGCGAGGACGCGCTATCCCGCTGGCGTGCCGGAGAAGGTCGAGGCGCTGCTGCGTCACGAGCTGACGATGGTCGCCGAGCTCGGCTATGCGGCCTATTTCCTCACCGTGCACGACATTGTGCGCTATGCGCGCTCGAAGGAGATTCTCGCGCAGGGGCGCGGCTCGGCCGCCAATTCCGTCATCTGCTATTGCCTCGGCGTCACCGAGGTCGACCCGACCAAGCACGATCTCCTGTTCGAGCGCTTCGTCTCCGCCGCGCGCAACGAGCCGCCCGACATCGACGTCGATTTCGAGCATGAGCGGCGCGAGGAGGTGATGCAATATATCTACACGCGCTACGGCCGCGAGCGCGCCGGCCTCACCGCGACCGTCGTCTCCTATCGCTCGCGCTCGGCGATACGCGAGGTCGGCAAGGCCTTCGGCCTCTCGGGCGACGCCATCTCGCGGCTCTCGAGCAATGTGTGGGGCGCCTCGCGCGGCGGGGTGAGCGAGGAAGGCGTCGCCCGCGCCGGAATGGACGCGCGCGAGCCGCGCCTCGCCATGGCGCTGGAGCTGACGCGCGCGCTCACCGGCTTTCCGCGCCATCTCTCGCAGCATACGGGGGGCTTCGTCATCACGCGCGATCGGCTGGACGAGATCGTCCCGCTCGCGCCCGCCGCCATGGAAGGCCGCACGACGATCGAGTGGGACAAGGACGATCTCGACGCGCTCAGAATATTGAAGATCGACGTGCTGGCGCTCGGCATGCTCACCTGCCTGCGCAAGGGCCTCGCCCTGCTCGCCGAGCGTTACGGCATAGTACATCGCCTCTCGTCGATCCCGGCGGAAGAGAAGAGCGTCTATGACATGATCTCGCGCGCCGACACGATCGGCGTGTTCCAGATCGAGAGCCGCGCGCAAATGTCCATGCTGCCGCGGCTGCGGCCGCGCGAATTCTACGATCTCGTCATCGAGGTGGCGATCGTGCGGCCCGGCCCCATTCAGGGCGACATGGTGCATCCCTATCTGCGCCGCCGCATCGGCAAGGAGAAAATCGCCTTTCCCTCGGCGGAGCTCGAGCAGGTGCTGCGCAAGACGCTCGGCGTGCCGTTGTTCCAGGAGCAGGCGATGCGCATCGCCATCGTCGCCGGCGGCTTCACGCCGGACGAGGCCGACCGGCTGCGACGCGCCATGGCGACCTTCAAGCGCGTCGGCACGATCGGGACCTTCCGCGCCAAAATGCTCGCCGGCATGGAAGCCCGCGGCTATGATCCAGAATTCGCCGCGCGCTGCTGGAGCCAGATCGAAGGCTTCGGCTCCTATGGCTTTCCGGAGAGTCACGCCGCATCTTTCGCGCTTCTCGTCTACGCCTCCGCCTGGCTCAAATGCCGCTATCCGGACGTGTTCTGCTGTGCTCTGCTCAATTCGCAGCCCATGGGCTTCTACGCGGCGGCGCAGATCGTGCGCGACGCGCAGGAGCATGGCGTCGGCGTGCATGAGGCGGATGTGAATTTTTCCGAGTGGGATTGCGCGCTGGAGACGCGAGCGGAAGCGACGCCGCTGCATCCGCGCCACGCCTCCATGGCGGGCGACATTCGCGCGACGCATGATGTGCGGTTCGGCTTCCGCCAGATCATCGGCCTGCGCGAGGAGGACATGCGCCGCCTCGTGGCGCGGCGCGGCGCGGGCTATGATTCCGTGCGCGACCTGTGGCTGCGCGGCGGCGTCGAGCCGGCCGCGCTGGAGCGGCTGGCGGAGGCCGGCGCCTTCGCCTCGCTCGGCCTGCCGCGTCGCGACGCGCTCTGGGCCGTGCAAGCGCTCAATCGCGCCGGCGACAAGGACGATCTGCCGCTCTTGCGCGCGCTCTCCTTCGCGCCGCAGGAGGCCGACGCGCATCTCCCGCCCATGCCGCTCGGGGCGGAGGTGGTGGAGGACTATCGCTTTTTATCGCTGTCGCTGAAGGCGCATCCCGTGTCCTTCCTGCGCGCGCGTCTCGAGGCCAAGGGGATCACGCCTTGTGGGGCGCTCGGCGGCGGCCCACTCCCCAACCCTCCCGCGCAGCGGGTGAGGGAGGGGCCGCGCGAGGGCGCCCGCGTCAGCGTCGCCGGCCTCGTGCTGGTGCGCCAGCGGCCGGGCTCGGCGAACGGCGTCATCTTCATGACGATCGAGGACGAGACGGGGATCGCCAATATCGTCGTCTGGCCGAAACTGTTCGAGCGGCAGCGTCCCGAGGTCATCGGCGCGCGGCTCGTCGCGATCACCGGGCGCGTGCAGAACGAATCCGGCGTCGTCCATGTGATCGCGCAGAAAATCGAGGATTTGAGCGCCGATCTGCGCTTGCTCGAGCATTCGCGCAGCGCGAAGGCGCGCGAGGCCATGCCGAAAGGGCGCAACTTTCAATGAAGGAACGCATGACCGATCGGGACGCCTTCCTCACCGGCTTCGACGCGCCGCCGGGCGCGTTGCAACGCGTGTCGCCGCTGACGCGCCGCATCGTCGCGCCCAATCCCGGCGCCTTCACCTATACGGGCACATGCAGCTACGTCATCGGCCATGGCGATGTGGCGATCGTCGACCCCGGCCCGGCCGACGCCTCCCATATCGAGGCGCTGCTCGCGGCGACGAAGGGCGAGACGCTACGCTATCTCCTCGTCACCCATACGCATCGCGACCATTCGCCGGCGGCGCGCATTCTGCGAGAAAAAACCGGCGCGACCATCGCCGGCTGCGCGCCCTATGCGCCGCCGCCCGATCTCGCGGTGACGGGCCCCGGCCTCGACGCCTCGCATGATCGCGCCTATGCGCCCGACATCACGCTCGCCGACGGCGACCGGCTCGCCTTCGGCGGTCTCACGATCGAGGTCGTAGCGACGCCGGGGCACACGACCAACCACCTCTGCTTCGCGCTCGCCGAGGAGCTTACGCTCTTCACCGGCGATCATGTGATGGGTTGGGCGACGACGGTCATCGCGCCGCCGGACGGCTCGATGGGCGAATATTTCGTCTCGCTGGAAAAGCTGCGTGGGCGCGACGACCGGCTCTTTTGGCCCGCCCATGGCGGCCCGGTGAAGGAGCCGCAACGCTATTTGCGCGCCCTGCTCCACCATCGCCGGCAGCGCGAGGCGGCGATCCTCGAGCGGCTCGAGGCCGGCGATGCGACGATCGCCGCAATCGTCGCGCGCATCTATGAGGGCTTCGACTCCGCCCTGCAGAGGGCGGCGGCGCTCTCCGTCTTCGCCCATCTCGAGGATCTCGTCGAGCGCGGCCTCGCCCGCGCCGACGGACCCGCGACGTTGGAGGCGCGGTATTTCAGAATAAGCGAATAGGAGCAGCGCGGCCGCGGCTCATTTCTCGTTCAACCCGGCTTGCAGCTCCTCGCCGAATTGCCGGATGCGCTTGGCGTTGGCGCCGAAGTCGTGACGCCCGTAGCGCGAGGCCGAGCGCACGTCGATGCGCGTCTGGCCGGCGAGCGGACGCAGCCGCACCGCTATGTCGTCGGCAAAGCCCATCACCAGCGTGCGATCGAGGAAATCGAGATGGCCGATGCCGGAGCGGCCGCCCGGCGGTCGCTGGTCGATGACGCGCCAGCCGCGGCTCGCCGCCGTCTCCAGCACCAGCTGATAGGCTTCGTCCGGCTCGAGATCGACGACGATCGGCTCTATGTCCGGATAGCCGTCTCGCTGCCGCTCGGCCTGGTCGGCGTCGAAGGCCGCGGGCGTGAAGCCGGCGCGCGCGGCGACCGCCGCCCGCGATGTGGAAAAGCGCGGTGGATCGGCCGTGTCGGTCGAGACGTCGAAGAGGACGGGCAGACGCACGGCCTGGACGGCGAGATAGGCCGGATAGCCGAGCGTGACCGCGGCGAGAAAGGCGCCGCCCAACGCCTCGCCCAATCCGCGCCGGCCCTCCTGCCAGATGACCACGCAGGCGGCGAAAAAAAGCAAAAGCGCGATCAGCGCGACGAGGATCGCCCCGCCGAGCACGGCGAGCGACGCCTGCGGCTCGACCGCATTGGCGCGGGCGAGAAGCACGGCGATCGCCGCCACCGGCAGCGCGAAGACCGCGAGCCTTCGGCACCAGACCGCGGCGTTGGAGACGGGCTCTTCTGGGATATGGCGCAGCATGCGGGCGATCATAGCATCGATCGCGCCGCCGCTCACCAGTCGGGAGATGTGGAAGACGCGCGGGCGGGCTCCGCGATTTTACGAATAGTTTACCGGGGTGAGGGAGACTTTAAATCAAATGCACGACATTCCTCGAGCGTCCTAACCCTTCAGTAGCAGAGTCCCTAGCCATGTCGAAGCTCGTCGCCACCGATTTCAGCGAAACGCAATCCGCCGACCGCCCGCATGATCTGCTCGCCCGTCTCTATCGGGAGATCGGCATTTCGGCCGTCGCCGCCGCGCTCGAGGTGATGCATCCGAGTCAGCGACAGGCGGAAGACGCCGAGGAGGCGCGTCTGCCGGCGATCCTCCTCGACGAGCAGCTCGCGGCCTGACGGCCGCGAGACGCGCGCATTCTCACCACAGGATCGGCGAGCCCATCAGGCTCGCGGTCCAAATTCCTTATTCGATGATCGAGGCGACGACGCCGGCCCCGACGGTACGACCGCCTTCGCGAATGGCGAAGCGCAGCTTCTCCTCCATGGCGATCGGAACGATGAGGTTCACCTCCATCGCCACATTGTCGCCCGGCATCACCATCTCGACGCCCTCGGGGAGCGTCACGATGCCCGTCACATCCGTC
>NZ_DATBQF010000063.1:0-38591 GCF_036560965.1 Methylosinus sp.
CGGGATGCTCATCTCGGCGCTGTTCGGCACCAGCGAGCATACGCCCAAATATTCGATGATCGTGCCCGAGGAGGTGTCGCGCATCGACGTCATGTACGGGCCCTATTCGGCGCTCTACTCCGGCAATTCGATCGGCGGCGTCATCACCTACACGACGAAGATGCCGGAGCAGTTCGAGCTGCACTCCAATCTGCAAGGCATTCTCGCGCCCTATGACGATCAATATGCGACGCATGAGACCAATCCCGGCTTCACCGGCGGCGTCTCGGTCGGCGACCGCATCGGCGATCTCTCCTGGCGCGCGGCCTACAATCATCTGCTGACGCATTCGCAGCCGGTCTCCTATGTCAGCTCGTCGAGCCCCGGCGGCGCGGCGGGAACGCCGGTCGTCGGCGGCTATTTCGACGTCGATCGGCAAGGCGCGCCGCGCGGCGTGTTCGGCACCGCCGGTCTGCAGACGACGGAAGAGAATGTCGGCACGGTCAAGGTCGCCTATGATTTCAACAAGGATGCGCGGCTCTCCTACACGATCGGGCTGATGCAGCTCGGTCTGAACATCGATCCGCAGAGCTATTTGCGAAACGCGACGACCGGAATGCCCGTCTACAACACCAGCAATGGCCGGATCACGATGAACGGGGTCAATTTCGCCCTCTCCGGATTGAATCCATCGAACACGCAGTTCCTGCATCTGATGCAGGGCGCCGAGTTCAAGACGCAGACCGGCGGCGTCTTCGACATGGAGCTGGTCGGCAGCTCCTATGATCTGATGCGCGACGTCAGCGTCTCGGCGCTGAAATATGGCGTCGACACCTCCGGCCAGACCCGCGAATACAGCGGCACGGGCTGGAAGGTGATGGACATGCGCTTCATCTTTCGCCCGGAGGAAGACCTTCTCGGCAAGCACGAAGTCTCCTTCGGCAGCCATCTCGATGAATATGCGCTCAAGCTGCATTTGCAGAGCACGCCGACCTATTGGTCGTCCTCCTACATTCAGCAGGCGCAGCGCTCCTACGGCAAGACCGCCAATCGCGCCGTCTATCTCCAGGACGTGTGGAAATTGGCGCCGCAATGGACGATCACTCTGGGCGGACGCCAGGAGTGGTGGCGCGCTTTCGACGGCTTCAACGAGAATGCGCTCGGCACGGGCGCGCGGCAGCCGGAGCGCAATCTCTCCGCCTTCATGCCGAAGGCCTCGCTGGCCTTTCAGGCGACGCCCGATCTGCTGCTGCGCGGCTCCTATGGCAATGTCACGCGCTTTCCGGGAGTCACCGAGCTCTATCAGCGCACCGTCTCGCCGAGCGGCATCGTCATCAGCAGCCCGGATCTGAAGCCCGAGCAGGCCGATTCCTACGAGCTCGCCGCCGAATATCTGTTCGGCGCGCATAATGCGCATCTCGCCTTCTTCCATGAGGATCGCTGGAACGGCATCGTGTCGCAAACCGACATCACCGCCGTGCCCAATGTCACCAATTTCTCCAATGTCGGCAAGATTCGCTACAATGGAATCGAAGGCGCGATCGGCCTCAAAGACATTCTCCTCGACGGCTTCGACCTCGACGCCAACGCCACTTATACGACCGACGAGATTCTCTCGAACCCGAAGAACCAGCGCTATGTCGGCAAGGACGTGCTGCAAATGCCGCGCTGGAAGGTCAAATGGGTCGCGACCTATCACGTGACCAAGGAGCTGACGCTGTCCGCCGGCTTTCGCTACAAATCCGCCTCGCACGGCCAGCTCGACAATTACGATTGGAACACCGAGACCTTCGGCGCCTATGGCCGCAACATCCAGCTCGATCTGCGTGGGACCTGGAAATTCGCGCCCAATTGGACCGCCGTCGCCGGCGTCAACAACATCAACAATTATCGCAATTATCTCTTCGCGCCCTATCCGCAGCGCACCTTCTTCGCCGAGCTGAAATACGACTTCGGCGCCGATCCGCTGTTTCGTCGCGAGGAGCAATATCGGCCGTGACCGGCCGCGACAGAACGATCGACCCTGATAATCGAGGGAGACGAGCGATGACAATGAGAAATTTCTGGTTGTTTCTCCACCGCTGGACCGGCCTTCTCATGGCCGGCTTCCTGATCGTCGTCGGCGCGACGGGCAGTCTTCTGGCATTCATGCCGGAGCTCAACCGGCTGCTCGCGCCGCAGATCTATCCTGGTCCGCGCGAGGGCAAGGAGCTCGCGCTCGGCGCGCTGGCGCGACGCGCGGAGACGCTCGCGCCAGCAGGCCGGGCGACGCAGGTCTCCTATGTGCAGCCGGGCACCGCGCGCGTTTCCATGACGCCGCGGCCGCTGCCGCTCGTTGCGGACTATAGCGTCCTCTACGCCGATCCGGTCGCCGGCGACGAATATGTGCTCGGCGCGCGTCCCGAGCCGCCGCCGCTCGGCTTCGATTATCTCTTTCTCGATTCCGTCACCGGCGACGAATTGGGGCGGCTCGACAAGGAGCCGCCGATCACCAGCGGCGCGGGCGTGATGCCCTTTATCGATCGTCTGCATTTCCGTCTCGCCATGGGCGAATGGGGCGGATGGATTCTCGGCATCGTCGCCGTCGTCTGGACGATCGATTGCTTCAACGGGCTCTATCTCACTCTGCCGATCTCCATCGCCAAGGGGAATCGCAAGAGCTGGCTGGAGCGCTGGAAGCCCTCCTGGCTCGTCAAGCTGCGCGGCTCCTTCTATCGCGTCAATCTGGATCTGCATCGCGCCTTCGGCCTGTGGCTGTTCGCGGTGCTGCTGCTGTTCGGCTGGTCGAGCGTGTATTTCAACATGCGCAACGTCTATGATCCGGTGATGCGCGCCGTCTTCGATTTCGACACGCCGCCGACGATGGCGCATGGCAAGTCCATGGGCGCGAAGGCCCATGCCGCGGAAAAAGCGCCGATGAGCTTCGAGCGCGCGCAGGCCATAGGCGAGAGCCACATGGCCGAGCAGGCGCGCGACGCCGGCTTCACGGTGGAGCGGCCGTTTCGCCTCACCTATCAGGCGGCGCAGAACAGCTACACATATGCGGTGCGCTCCAGCCGCGACGTCGGCGCGAAATTCGGCCGCACCAGCGTCGTCTTCGACGCCGCGACCGGCGCGTTCCGCTCGCTGCGCGTGCCGACGGGACAGCATTCGGGCAACACCTTCACCACATGGATCGTCGAGATGCATCTCGCCAATCTGTTCGGCCTCTGGTTCCGCATCTTCGTCTGCGTGCTCGGTCTCGGCATCGTGATGCTGTCCGTCACCGGCGTCTATATCTGGTGGAAGAAGCGTTCGGCTCGCGTCGCCTCCGCTGCGGCGCGCGCGCCTGCGAAACCGGCCGCCGCCGCGTCCATTCCCGCAATGGCCTGCGTCGAAAAATCCAACTGACTCGAGCATCTTTTATAAAGAGGAGAAACCCATGCGCGCCTATCGCACCATAGCTCTATTGCCTTTGATTCTCGCCGCGGCTCCGTCGCAGGCGGCGTCGCCCGCCGCGCGGCAGGAGGTCGCCATTCATTTCGCCTTTCAGGCGGGCGGCGCACCGGTCGAATGCGGCAAGCCCATCGCCGGCCTCGGAACGACGAAAGTTTCGGCGCAATTGCGCGACGCCCGCTTCTATGTCTCCAATCTCGCGCTCGTCGATGCGGACGGCAAGGAGACGCCGGTCGCGCTCGACAGCAATGATTGGCAGAATCCTTATGTCGCGCTGATCGATTTCGAGAATCAAAAGGGCCGCTGCAAGGGCACGCTGGCGACCAATGACGTGATCAAGGGCAGCGCCCCGGCCGGCAAATACAAGGGCCTCGTCTTCACGGTCGGCGTGCCGAGCCTCGGGAAGGACGAAGACGGCAAGGATGTCGCGCTCAATCATTCCAATCTCGCCACCGCCGCGGCGCCGCTCGACGTGCAGGGCATGAATTGGGGCTGGCAGGCCGGTCGCAAATTCATCGCCCTGGAGCTGGAGCCGGAAGGCGGCGTCACGCGCAAGGCGCCGTCGGCGCGTCTGCCCAAGGAGGCGCCGCCCGCGCCGAGCGCCGCCGAGGCCGCGCGTCTCGAGGCGATCGCCAAATTGGAGGCGCCGAAGGAGACCAAGGAGCAGCCGCGCGTCAACGTCGACGGCACCATCACCGTCTCCGCCTGGATGATGCATTTCGGCTCCACCGGCTGCAAAGGCGATCCGCTGACCGGCGAGATCGCGAGCTGCGCGGCGCCCAATCGCATCGCCGTTCGTCTCGACACATTCGATCCCGTCAAGCAGCATGTGATCCTCGATCTCGCCGCCCTGCTCTCCGGCGTCGATCTCACGCATGACGCCGGCGGCGCCACCGGCTGCATGAGCAGCCTCACGGATCCAGAATGCGGTCCGCTCTATGAGGTCGCGGGCCTGCGCTTCAAGGAGAGCGCGCCGGATATGAACGACATCGGCAAGCCCTCCGGCGTCCCGCAGCGCATCTTCCGCGTCGGGCCGAAGGTTCTGGCGGCGAAATGACGAGGCCGCCGCTTCGTCGCTCGGCGGCGAGGCGGCGCGCAGGGGGCGGGGGCATATGCGTTTGGTTCTGAGAAAAGACCGTGCGTCGCCGTGCGCGGACAGCGCGCAGCGGCGCGCGGCTCTCGGCGTGAGAGTCTTCGCCGACCGTCGCCGCGTGGTGGGCGTTCTGCTGCTGACGCTCGTCGTCGGCGGCGCGGCGGCCTGGCGCGTCTTCGGCCCGGGCGAGGCGGCGCCGGCGCGAGACAGGGCCGCCGGCGAAAGGCGCCGCGAGCAAATGGCGGTGACGGTTTCCGTCGCGCCGGTGCGGCTCGCCGATGTGCCGGTCACGCTCGATGCGGTCGGCACGGTGCAGGCGCTCAACACCGTCACTGCGCGCACGCAGGTGGACGGACGGCTGATCGATCTCGCCTTCGCCGAGGGGCAGGAGGTGAAGCGCGGCGACGTGCTCGCGCGCATCGAGCCGGCGATCTATCGGGCGCAATATGATCAGGCCGTCGCCAAAATGGCGCAGGACGAAGCCAATCTCGCCAACGCCCGCGTCGATGCGCAGCGCTATCGCAAGCTCGCGGCCGCCAATTTCGGCTCGCAGCAGCAGGCGGCGACGCAGCAGGCGCTGGTCGCGCAGCTCGAGGCGCAGCTGCGCGCCGACAAGGCGATGATCGACAATGCCGCAACGACGCTCGATTATGCGACGATCCGCTCGCCCATCGATGGGCGCACCGGCATTCGTCTCGTGGATGTCGGCAATATTCTGCACGGTTCCGATCAGACCGGCATCGTCGTCGTCACGCAGCTGAAGCCGTTGTGGGTGGTGTTCACCGTTCCGCAGCAATCGCTCGCGCAGCTGCAGAAGGCGCAGGCCGCGGGCCATGCGAAAGTCGCCGCGCTCGCCAGCGACAATTCGACGGTGATCGAGACCGGCGAGCTCGCGGTCATCGACAATCAGATCGACGCGCAGACCGGCACGGTGCGCGTGAAGGCGCTGTTTCAAAATCCCGATCTCGCGCTGTGGCCGGGGCAGTTCGTGAATGTGCGCGTCACCGTCGACACGTTGCAGAATGTCGTCACCGTGCCGAGCCCGGCCGTGCAGCGCGGGCCTAACGGCGCTTTCATCTATCTGCTGCGCGCGGATGGGACGGCGGCGCTGCGCGATGTCGTGACGCGGCGCCAGGACGAGACCATCGCCGTGCTGGCCTCCGAGCTCGGCGCCGATGAGCAGGTGATCGTCTCCGGCTTCTCGCGCCTTTCCGCCGGCTCCAAAGTGCGTGTCGCGGAGAGCGAGGCGGCGCCGGCGCGCGAGGAGGGCGCCGGCGAGAAGCGCCGCAAGCGCGCCGCCGAAGGGGAAAAGAAATGAGCCGCGCGCAATGAACATATCGGCGCCCTTCATCGAGCGGCCCGTCGCCACTTCGCTGCTCGCCTTCGCGCTTCTGCTCGCGGGGGCGCTCGGCTTTTTGCGGCTTCCCGTGTCGCCATTGCCGCAGATGGATTTTCCCACGATTCAGGTGACGACGCGCCTGCCGGGCGGCAATCCCGATACGATCGCCGCGCTGGTGACGGCCTCGCTAGAGCGGCAGTTCGGCCAGATTCCGTCGCTCGCCTCCATGTCCTCGCAGAGCTCCTTCGGCCTCTCGCAGATCACGCTGCAATTCGCGCTCGATCGCGACATAGACGCGGCCGCCCAGGATGTGCAGCAGGCGATCAATTCCGCCGCCTCGACTCTGCCGCGCAATCTTCCCTATCCGCCGATCTACGCCAAGGTGAATCCGGCCGACACGCCGGTGATGGCCCTCACGCTGCGCTCGCCGACCGCGACCTTGCGCGATCTCTCCGATCTCGCCGACACGGTGATCGCGCCGCGCATGTCGCAGGTGGCGGGCGTCGGCCGCGTCTCGGTGGAGGGCGGCGTGCGGCCGGCGGTGCGCGTGAGAGCCGATCTCGCGCGGCTCGCGGCTAATAATCTCAATATGGAGGATCTGCGCCAGGCGGTGGCCTCCGCCAATATATCCGGCGCGAAGGGCGCGCTCGACGGCGCGCGGCAGTCCTATACGCTCGACGTCAATGATCAGATTCTGGCGGCCGAGCAATATAAGACGCTGGTGATCGCCTGGCGCAATGGCGCGCCCTTGATGCTCGGCGACGTCGCCGATGTCGTCGACGGGCTCGAGGATTCGCGCGTCGGCGCCTGGTTCGACGGCGAGCAATCGGTCGTGCTCGACGTCGTGCGCCAGCCCGGCGCCAATATCATCGACACGGTGGAGCTGGTGAAGCGGCAGCTTCCCTTTCTGCGCCGGGCGCTGCCGGCCGGCATGACGCTCGATGTCGTCTCCGACCGCACCGACACGATCCGCGCCTCCATCGCCGATGTGGAATTCACTCTGGCGCTCGCCGCCGGGCTCGTCGTGCTCGTCGTGTATCTTTTTCTGCGCAGCGCGCAGGCGACGATCATCGCCGGCGTCAGCCTGCCGCTGTCGATCATCGTCACCTTCGCGGTGATGTGGGCGGCGGGCTTCTCGCTCGACAATCTGTCGCTGATGGCGCTCACCATCGGCGCCGGCTTCATCGTCGACGACGCCATCGTGATGATCGAGAATATCGTGCGCGGCATAGAGGGCGGCAAGACTCCGCTGCGCGCTGCGCTCGACGGCGCGCGCGAGATCGGCTTCACCGTCGTCTCGCTCACGGTCTCGCTCATCGCCGTCTTCATTCCGCTGCTGTTCATGACCGGCGTCGTCGGGCGCATGTTCCGCGAATTCGCGCTCACGCTCACAATCGCGGTCGTCGCTTCGGCGGTGATCTCGCTCACGCTGACGCCGATGCTCTGCGCCAGATTATTGCGCGGCGGCGGCGCCGACCATCGTTCCGGCGGCTTGTCGGCGTGGCTCGATCGTCTCTATGAGACCACGCTCGATTGGGCGATGGGCCGCCAGCGCTTCATCTTGATTCTCACCGGCGCGACGCTCGCCGTCACCATCGCGCTCTATGTCGTCATGCCCAAGGGCTTCCTGCCGCGTCAGGACACCAGCCTGCTCTCGATTGTCGTGGAGGGCCCGGCGGACGCTTCCTTCGATGTGATGCGGCGCCTGCAGGCCGAGGCGGCGACGATCGCGCGCAAGGATCCTGACGTGACCGGCGTCGTGTCCGTGCTCGGCGTCGGGCCGCTCAACGCCACGGCCAATGTCGGGCGGCTCACCGCGACGTTGAAGCCCAGGGACGAGCGCGCCGCCTCCGCGGACGCGATCGCCGATCGGCTGAAGACGGCGCTGGACCATATTCCCGGCGTCGCCGCCTATGCGCAGCCGGTGCAGGACATACAGATCACGACGCGCGCCAGCCGCTCGCAATATCAATATACGCTGACCTCGGCCAATCGGCGCGAGCTCTCGGATTTCACGGCGAAGCTGCTCGCCGAGCTGCGGGGCGAGCCGGCGCTGCGCAATGTCGCCGCGGAAACGCAGGACGGCGGATTGCGCGCCTTCGTGCATATCGATCGCGAGAAGATGGGCCGCCTCGGCATCTCCGCGCAGAATGTCGACGATATTCTCAACGACGCCTTCGGCCAGCGGCAGATTTCCACGATCTATGGACAGGCCAATCAATATCGCGTCGTGCTGGAGGCTGCGCCGCAATATCTGCGCGGGCCGCGCGCGCTCGAGAAGCTCTATGTATCGGCGCCGGGCGGCGGTCCGCAGACGCCGCTCGGAACCTTCGTGCGCGTCGAGGAGACGACCGCGCCGCTCTCCGTCGCGCATCTCGATCAATTTCCGGCGGCGACGATCAGCTTCGATCTTTCGAGCGGCGTCTCGCTCGGCGAGGCTGTGGACGCGGTCTCGCGCGCCGAGCGCGCGATCGGCCTCGCCGGCGCGGTCACCGGCGTGTTCTCGGCCGATGCGGCCGAGTTCCAAAAATCGCTGGAGAGCGAGCCCTGGCTCATTCTCGCCGCCGTGCTCACCATCTATGTGGTGCTCGGCGTGCTCTATGAGAGCTTCGCGCATCCCTTCACCGTGCTCACCACATTGCCGTCAGCCGGCGTCGGCGCGCTGCTGGCGCTGATGATCTTTCGGCTCGACATGTCGATCGTCGCGCTCATCGGCGTGCTGCTGCTGATGGGCATCGTGAAGAAGAATGCGATCATGATGATCGATTTCGCGCTGGAGCTCGATCGCGAGGGGCTCTCGCCGCGCGAGGCCATCGTCACCGCCGCGCGGCTGCGCTTTCGGCCCATCATGATGACCACGCTCGCCGCTCTGCTCGGCGCGCTGCCGCTCGCCCTCTCGCACGGGCCCGGCTCGGAGCTGCGCATTCCGCTCGGCGTCGCCATCATCGGCGGGCTGCTGCTCTCGCAGCTGCTCACGCTCTATACGACGCCGGTGATCTATCTCGGCGTGGAGACGCTCCGCGCGCGCCTCGGCGGCGGCGCGCCGCCGCCCGACGCCGACCGCGTCGTCGCATTGCGCAGGGAGGCCGCGGAATGAATATTTCCGAACCCTTCATTCGGCGTCCCGTCGGCACGACTCTGCTGGCCATGGCGCTCTTCGTCGTCGGCTGCGTCGCCTATCTGTTTCTTCCGGTCGCCTCGCTGCCCTCGCTCGACTATTCCTCGATCAGCGTCTCGGCGAGCCGGCCGGGCGCCGATCCCGCGACCATGGCGGCCTCGGTCGCCGCGCCGCTGGAGCGACAGCTCGGCGCCATAGCGGGCGTCACCGAGATCACCTCGGCGAGCTGGACGGGAACCTCTCGCATATTGGTTCAATTCGACATGAGCCGCAGCCTGGATGCGGCGGCGCGCGACGTGCAGGCGGCGATCAACGCCGCGCTGACCGATCTGCCGAGCGACATGCCGCAGCGCCCCTTTCTGCGCAAATCCACCGATGCGCTGGAGCCGGTGATGATCCTCGCGCTCACCTCGCAGACTCTGCCGAGCGGCGTGATCTTCGACGCCGCCGATTCCATCATCGCGCAGCGCATCGCGCGCGTGCCCGGGGTCGCCGAGGCGCGCATCGCCGGATCGGAGCAGCCGGCGATTCGCATACAGCTCGATCCCGCGCGCCTCGCCGTCATGGGCGTCGGCATCGACAAGGTGGCGACGGCGATCACCACGGCCAATGTGCGCACGGCCGTCGGCTCGCTCGACGGTGACGAGCGCAGCTGGACGATCGAGACCAATGATCAATTGGCGACGCCGGAGGATTTTCGCGGAATCGTCGTCTCGGCGGAGAAGGGCGTCATCGTCAAGCTCGGCGATGTCGCCGATGTCGACCGGGGCGTGCGCAATCGCCTCGCCGCCGGCTGGTACAATGGAAGGCCGGCGGTGCTCATCAATGTCGCGCGCCAGCCCAACGCCAATGTCAATGAGGTGGTGGAGCAGGTCAAGGCGCTGCTGCCGGAGCTGGAGCGCTGGGTCCCCGCCGGCGTCGACATCGGCTTCCTCTCCGATCGCACGCAGACCATCCGCGCCAGCGTCGGCGAGATTCAGCGCACGCTGCTGCTGTCCGTCACAATGGTCATGGGCGTTGTGTTCGTCTTCCTGCGCCGGGCGACGCCGATGATCGCGGCGGGCGTCACCCTGCCGCTGTCGCTCATCGGCGCTTGCGCGGCCATGTGGGTCGCGGGCTATTCCATCGACAATCTCTCGCTGATGGCGCTCACCGTTTCCGTCGGCTTCGTCGTCGACGACGCCATCGTCATGATCGAGAATATCGAGAGCTGGGTCGCGCGCGGCAAGAGCCGCTTCGAGGCGGCGCTGATCGGCGCGCGGCAGATCGGCTTCACCGTGGTCTCCATCTCGCTGTCGCTCATCGCGGTCTTCGTTCCGCTGCTGTTCATGGACGGGCTGATGGGGCGCTTCCTGCGCGAATTCTCCTACACGCTCGCCTCCGCCATCCTCATCTCGACGGTCGTCTCGCTCACGGTGACGCCGATGGTCTGCGCCTGGATGCCGTCGTCCACGAAGCGCGACAATTCCCGCTTCGATCGCATCGTCGAGGGCGCGTTGAGCAAAATCGTCGATTGGTACGCGCGCAGCCTGCGTCCCGTCATCGATCATCCGCGGCTGACGCTCGTCGTCATCGTCGGAACCATCGGCTGGACCGCCTATCTCTATCAGGCGCTTCCGAAAGGCAATCTGCCGCAGGACGACAATGGCTTCGTCAATGGATCGACCGAAGCCGCGCCCGATGTCTCCTTCGCGGAAATGATCCGGTTGCAGAAGCAGGCGGAGGCGATCATCTCGGTCGATCCGGACGTCGCCGGCGTCGGCTCGTCGGTCGGCGGCGGCGCGCTCACCGCGGCGCTCAATCAGGGGCGCTTCAACATAAGGTTGAAGCCGCGCGAGGAGCGCAGCCTTTCGAGCAAGCAGGTGATCGCGCGGCTGCGCAAGGAGCTCGGCAAGGTCGCGGGGCTGCAGGTGATGCTGACGCCGTCGCAGGACGTGTTCCTCCATGCGCGCTGGAGCGCCTCGGCCTATCAATTCACTCTGCTCGACGATGATGTCGCGGAATTGACCGAATGGGCGCCGAAGGTGCTGGCGCGAATGCGCAAGGTTCCGCAGATCGTCGATGTGACGAGCGATCGCCAGCAGGGCGGCCTCGGCGCCAGAGTGGTCGTCGACCGCAACGCCGCCTCGCGCTTGGGCGTGCCCATTTCCGCCGTGGACGCGGCGCTCAACGGCGCCTTCGGCCAGCGCCAGGATTCGGTGATCTATGGCGAGCGCAATCAATATCGCGCCGTGCTGGAGACGCCGCCGACACGCCAGCGCGATTTGCGCGATCTCGCCGGAATCTACGTGTCCAGCGCCTCGGGCGGACAGGTCCCGTTGAGCGCCATCGCGCGTTTCGAGCGCTCGACCTTGCCGATGGTGGTCAATCATCAGGGCGCGCTGCCCGCCGTCACCATCACCTTCAATCTCGCGCCGGAGGAGACGCTCGAGCTGGCGAGCCATGCCGTCGAGCGCGCCTTCGCCGAGATGAATCCGCCGAGCGGGCTGCGCGGCGAGCTCGCGGGCGAGGCCGGCGACGCGCGCAGGGTCGGGCGCAGCATGACGATCTTGATCGTCGTCGCTCTGCTCGCGGTCTACATCATTCTCGGCGTGCTCTACGAGAGCCTCGTGCATCCGGTCACGATCATTTCCACTCTGCCGGCGGCCGGGCTCGGCGCGCTGCTGTCCTTGCAGATGTTCGCCATCGAGTTTTCGATGATCGCCTTCATCGGCATATTGCTGCTGATCGGCATCGTGAAGAAGAACGGCATCATGCTCGTCGATTTCGCGCTGATCGCCGAGCGCGAGGATGGCCTCACGCCGCGCGACGCCGCATTGCTCGCCGCCAAGGAGCGGTTCCGCCCTATTCTGATGACGACTCTCGCGGCCATGTTCGGCGCCTTGCCGCTGGCGTTCGCCGCGGGCATCGGAACGGATCTGCGCCGGCCGCTCGGCATCACCATCGTCGGCGGCCTGCTGCTCAGTCAGCTTCTCACGCTCTATACGACGCCGGTGATCTATCTGCTGATGAGCAAGGCGCGCATGCCGCGCCGCAGCAACGGGTCCCGGCGCGCTGACGCCGTCGCGGTCGAATAGCGCCGCGCGGCGACGTTCAATTCTCGGCTCGAGGCGCGTGGGCGCAGGGTCGCTTCGCCGCGACGCCATCGGCGCGCGGCTCCGCTATGGCGCCTTTCACGGGACGACGCCCGCCACGCCTATTTCGGGAAATGCGACAAGGAGACGATGACGCAGGCGGACCGCAATCCGAGTTTCGCGTCGACAATATCGTCGTCGGCCCCGGCGCCCGCCAGCTCGCGCGGCAGAACGGCCGGCGCCGTCGAGCGCATCCCCGGGAGCCCGTCGCACGGCTGCGCGCGATCGCGCGACGCCGACGCCAAATCGACCTTGAGCGATGAATCGAACAAATTTTTCAATCTCGTGCAAGATGGCGATTGCGTGCGCCTGCATCATCGCAGCGTCTGGCGCGCGCCGACCTTCGGGCCCTGCAAATCGGATGGGGATTGCAGCCTCGACGACTGAGAGCGCTCGGGATGATAAGGAAAAGCACGCGTGAAATATCGGCGACGTGGCGATCGCAAGTCGCCCGTTTCGCATGTCTTTTGCGCGGTCTGTCGATGTTTCGAAGATCGGCCGGCGGCGCGCCCGCGAAGGATGGATTGCCAAAACAAATCTTATGGGCCAGTCTTGCGCGGTCGCTTTCGATGTTTGTCGGAAATTGCTTGTGCCCAGCAGCAGGCTTTTTTGTGGAGTCGCAGGAGCGCCGCGCCGAATGAGCGCAACCGTCGTCGCCGGGCTCCGGCGCTTTTCCGCTCTCTATATCCGATGGCGCGGTTTCGCTTCGCGGAGACCGATCGGATTCGGCGTGACGCTCGCGGCCTGCGGCGCGCTGGCGCGTTTCGCGCTGGAGGCGTCGTTCGGAGAGCAATTCTCGTCGGCGTCCTTTTACGTCGCCGCGCAATGCGCCGCTCTGGTCGGCGGCCTCGCCGCTGTGGTTTCGGCGGCGCTCGCCTCGGGATTGCTCGCGCGATTGTTCTTCCTCCCATTCGACGCCGCCGCTTGGGCCGGGCTCGCGGTCGGGCTCGCTGTGGCCGTGCTGACCGCCGCGGTCGTCGATGCGCTGCGCGCGGCGTGGCGCGACGAGACGCAAATCGATGGCTCGGTGGACGACGAAGCGTGCTTGCGCGCGCTGTGGGAGGGCGGGCTGGTCGGCGCCTTCCGCTGGAGCTGCTGCGGCGCGGTCACCGACGCCAATGACGAATTTCTCGGAATGATCGGTTATGGGCGCGACGATCTCAAAGCCGGTCGGATCGATTGGCGGGAGGCGGGGCGGCTCCGATCGCCCGGCGCGAGCGGCGCCGGTTTCGTCGAGACGGAATTCACGCGCAAGGACGGCGGGCGCGTGCGGCTGCGGCTCCTCTTCGTCGCGCTCGACGAGGAATGCGCGCGCGGCGTCGCTTTCGCGCAGGGGCTCGCCGAATCGCCGGAACGGTGTCGACATGTCACGCGACTGAGGGCGCTCGAACGCGAGGCCCTCGGTTTCGCTCACGATATCAATCAGCCGCTCACCGCGGCGACCGCCTATCTTCAGGCCGCGCGCCGTCAGGCGACGCAGGGCGGCGGGCTGCGCTCGGAAGACCAGCTGGCGGCGATGGACCGCGCCGGCGCGCAATTGCATCGCGCGGCGCGGCTCGTCGTCGAATGGCGCGAGCTGTTCGTGAGCGAGACGAATGAGATCGCGCTGCACGAGCTGATCCACGACGCATGGGCGATCGTGCGCCGCGGCGCCGGCGAGGCCGTTCACATCGAGCTGCGCTTGGCGGCGGAGCGCGATCTCGTGATCGGCGATCGGTCGCAGATCGAGCAGGCTCTGGTCGATCTGCTACGCAGCGCCGCCGAGGCGGCGAGCGCTTCGTCCCGCCCGGGACTGATTGTCGCGACATCCACCAGCGGCGGCGAGATCGGCGTCGAAATCGGCGACTCCGGCCATGCGGCGTTCAAGCTCGCGCTGCCTCTCGTCGTCGAGACCTGTGGATAGCGGGACTTATGCGGCGCGATCGCTGGCGTGTCACAGGAAAATGAGCAGAATTATCGGCCCGCTCGCGAATCGGTAACGGGGGCGCAACCTACGGCCATGCCCAAGCATTTCATCGTCCTTGCTCAAGCCTATGAAAGTAAATGTGCTCGCGTGGTAGGCTAGTATTAGTACCAAGCACTTTCACTAAAAGTATTTCTCCCATAGTATAATTACTAGTGTTACCTACGAGCCACAGGCGGCGTCTTTCTAGTCGAGACCTGAATTAGGTTGTTTCCTTTACGATCGGGGCGCGCTAAAGATTAACCGTAGTCGATTGATAGTGGATAAATTATTCCCCGACGGAATTTGCAACGGCGCAGGGGTTCGGCGTCTGCCGAACCCCTTTTTCATGACGATCCGTCGGGCGCCGCAGGTTGCGGCGCCCGTATTCTTTTGTAGAAGATCGCTGAATTTCAGAGAAAAAGACCGCAGGTTACGCCCGCTGCGGCGGCCGTGCGCTCATAGCGCTTCCGGTCCGATTGCGCGCTTCCGGTCTATCGCGCGCCTCTGATGCGGTTTCCGGCCGAACGCCGGGCGAGGCGATCAGCCGGAAGTCGATCAGGCGCGCTTCTTCGGCAATTTGCGCAGGGATCGGACCAAAGCCCGGTCACAGACCCTGCGGCCGTCCGGCGATCGACACCAGCAGCTCGCCATTGCCGAGCAGGCGTTTGGCCACGCGCCGCGCATCGTCCAGCGTCACCGCGTCGATCCGGCCATTGCGCTCGTCGAGATAGGACGGCGAGAAACCGTCGAGCTGGAGATTGACCAGCTGCCCGGCGATCTTCGTCGATGTGTCGAAGCGCAGCGCATAGGAGCCGATCAGATATTTCTTGCCCTTGTCGAGCTCGTCCTTGCTCGGGCCCTCATCGGCGAGATCGGCGAATTGGCGCTGGATCACCTCCAGCGATTCGCGGGCGCGCTCGTTCTTCGTCGCCGCGCCGCCGACCAGCATGGCGCATTTGTCATATTCGTTGAGATGCGAATACACCGAATAGGCGAGGCCGCGCTTCTCGCGCACTTCGTTGAAGAGCCGCGCGGTGAACACGCCGCCGCCGAGAATATGGTTGATCACCACCGCGCCGAAATAATCCGGATCGTGGCGCTGCATTCCCGGGCGGCCGAAGCGGATCGCCGATTGCGGAACGTCGAGATCGATGATGCGGCGCTCGCCCAGCGCGTGAATGTCGATCTCGGCGACGGGCGTCAGCCGGCTCTGCGCCGGCAGCGCGCCGAAGGTGGCGTCGAGCTTGGCGGCGAGCGTCGTCGCGTCGATCGCGCCGACGACGGCGATCTTGAGATCGCTGCGCGCCAGCAGGCGGGTCCGCAGCGCCTGGAGATCGTCGCGCGTCAGGCCGCCGAGGCTCTCCGCATCGCCGCGGGCGGGCAGGCCATAGGGATGGTTCGGAAAGGCGGTCTCGCGGAAGGCCCTGGCGACCATAGCGTCCGGGTCGTTGGCGTCGCGCTTCAGCCCGGCGACGATCTGCCCGCGCACGCGGTCGAGCGCCTGCTGCTCGAGCCGCGGCTCGCAGAGCGCGACGCGCAGCAGCTCGAAGGCCTCGTCGCTGTTGCGGGCGAGCGTCTGCATATGGCCGGAGATCGTGTCGCGGTCGCAGCCGAAGCCGAGGCGAATCGCCAGATCTTCGATGGCGAGGTGGAAGGCGCGGGCGTCATAGGGACCGGCGCCCTCGTCGAGCAAGCCGGCGAGCAGCGTCGCGAGGCCGGCCTTGCCGGCCGGGTCCTGGGCGGCACCGCCGCGCATGGCGAATTCGAGAGCGACGAGCGGAACGGCGTAGCTCTCGACGAGCCAGGCTTCGATCCCGCCGGGCGTGACGACGCGCTGAATGGTCTCGGCGCGGCTGCGCGCAGGCGCGATGGCGTGGGCTGTCATTGAAATTCGCTCCGATGTCAGGCGGCGAGCTCGGCTTCGTCCTCGCCTTCGAGGAAGCCGGTGACGGCCCGGCGCTTTTGCAGCCATTTGCGGGCGGCGGCGGCGATGTCTTCGGCGCTCACCGCGTCGATGCGCTCCGGCCAGGCGGCGACGTCCTCCACCGCGAGGCCGGTGGCGAGCGACTCGCCATACCAGCGGGCGAGCGACACCTGGCTGTCCTGGGCATAGACCGCATCGGCGACGAGCCGGTTCTTGGCGCGCTTCAGATCGGCCTCGGCGATCTCCGCAGCGGCGAATTTGTCGAGCGCCGCGTCGATCGCGGCGTCGAGCTGCTCCAGCGAGACGCCGGGGCCGGGCGTGGCGAAGACCCAGAAGCGCGTGTCGTCCAGCGCCGAGCCCATGTAATAGGCGCCGGCGTTGACCGCGACCTTCTGCTCCACGACGAGCGAATCATACAGCACGCTGGACGGACCGCCGCCCAGCACATGGGCGAGAACCTCGAGCGTCTCGGCCGCGCCGGGCGCGCCGGTGGTGTAGGAGGGCACGAGGAAGACGCGCTCATGCGTCGGCTGCTCGACCTTCTCGTCGGCGAGCGTCACCAGCCGATGAGCGCGCGGCTCCGGCTCGCGCGGGCGCTTGCGGTTGGGCGCGTCGTCGCGCGCGGGGATGCGGCCGTAGCTCTTCTCGGCGAGCTCGCGCACCGTCTCGAAATCGACGTCGCCGGCGACGATGAGGATGGCGTTCTCGGGCGTGTAGAAGCGGTGATAATAATGAAGCGCGTCCTCGCGGCCGAGCGTCTCGATCTCATGGCCCCAGCCGATGATCGGCGTGCCATAGGGATGGTGCGGGAACAAAGCCGCCTGCACCGCCTCGTCGAGCTGGGCGGAGGGGTCGTTCTCGGTGCGCATGCGGCGCTCCTCGAGCACCACCTCGCGCTCCGGCCCCACCACCTCGTCGGAGAGCACGAGATTGGTCATGCGGTCGGCCTCGAACTCCATCAGCGTGCCGAGATGCTCCTTGCCGATGCGCTGGAAATAGGCCGTGTAGTCATAGCTGGTGAAGGCGTTCTCCTGGCCGCCGAGCTCGGAGACGAGATTGGAGAACTCGCCCTGCGGATGGGCGTGCGTGCCCTTGAACATCAGATGCTCGAGGAAATGCGCGATTCCCGACTTGCCGAGCGGATCGTCGGCGGAGCCGTTGCGATACCAGATCATATGGGTGACGACCGGCGCGCGGCGGTCGGCGATGACGATGATCTCGAGGCCGTTGGCGAGGCGCGAATGGACGACGCCCGCAGCCGCGCTCTCGCTTTTCGCGGCGCCGTCGCGCGCGCCCTCGGATTTTGCGGCGGCGGACGTGGCGGCGTGGGCGGCGACAATCGCCTCGGCCCCCGGCTGTGTCATCGTCATGATAATCGTACCTCGCTATAGCGCGTTCGACAGCGTCCGGCGCTCGGGCCGCGCCGCTCGGGGTCGAGAGACGCTCGTACAAGAGAAATCGGCGCCAGTTCGGCCGCGGGCGTTCCCGGGACGCTTCGACGGAAGCATTCGATCTATATAAGCACGAATGCGAGGCGTGTCAGGCGCCGCGCGCACGCCGCCAGCGTTGCCGTGGTCGAGCCGCGCAGGCATTATCGCGATCGAGTCGTCGGCGCGCAGGCGCGAAACGACGGCCGCAAGGGGGATCGCATGGATTTCACGAGACGTTCTTTTCTGGCCGGCCTCGCCGCCTGTCCGCTCTGCGCCGCGGCGGCCCGGGCCGAGGGGGCGCATTGGACCTATGACGATGCGCAGCATTGGGGCGCGCATGACGAGACGGCCAAGGCCTGCTCGCTCGGCGGGGAGCAATCGCCGATCGATCTCGCCGATACGGTGAAAGCCGACATTCGTCCGCCCAAGCTCGGCTGGAAGCCGCAGGCTTACGAAATCGTCAACAATGGCCATACGATCCAGGCCAACGGCGCCGCCGGCGGGGGCGTCGCCGAGCTCGACCGCCGCAAGTTCGAGTTGAAGCAATTCCATTTTCACACGCCGAGCGAGCACGCCCTCGGCGGCAAGCGCCTGGCCATGGAGGCGCATTTCGTCCATGCCGGCGACAATGGCGATCTTCTGGTGGTCGGCTCCTTCCTCGTCGCCGGCGCGCCCAACAAGGCGCTATCCGCGGTGATGGCCGCCGCGCCGAAGGAGGAGGGCAAGACCGTGCTGAAGGCGCCTCTCGACGCCTCCCCTCTGCTGCCCAAGGGCAAGAAATTCTTCCGCTACGAGGGCTCGCTGACGACGCCGCCCTGCTCGGAAGTGGTGCATTGGAATGTCTTCGCCGAGCCGGTGACGGTGGCGCAGGCGGACATAGACGCCTTCAAGACATTGTTCCCGATGAACGCCCGCCCGCTGCAGCCGACGCATCGCCGCATCGTGCTGAGCGGCGGCTGAGCGGCGGGGCGCCGGATCGGCGGCTCAGGAGCCGCCGAAAAGGCTGCCGATCATGCCGATCGGATTGGTCCAGCCGGGCTTTTCCTCTGCTTCCTTCGCGCCCTTGCCGCCGGCGACCTTCTGGCGATAGGCCGGCGGCGGCTCCGTCAGATAGGAGCGCGTCGAGGACTCGCCGGCGCCGCGGGTCTTCGGGCCGGTGGCGGCGCCCGGCTCGTCGGCGTCGGTCGTGATCGTGCAATGGCCGTCCGAGGCCGCGACGAGACATTTGCGCGCGCCGTCGTGCTCGCCGTTCTTCGAGCCGGCGACATTGGTGTTCTCGTTGAGGCCGGGCTGGCGCGCCGGCGCCTGGCCGCCCTTGCGCCGGGCGACCTCCTGATCGACCGGCCAGGAGGCGGGGCGCTCGGTCTCCGCCTGCGGCGAGGGAAGCCCCTGGCGATTGGGCGGCACGACGAGCTTGGGATGCTCGCGGAAGACGATCTTCTGATTTTCCTCGTCGTCCGAATAGACGCCGATGAAGCCGAGGACGGATGTGACCGTCGATTTGTCGTCATAGGCCGCGGCCGGCGCGACGCCGGCGCCGCCGAGAAGGACGAGCGCGAGCCCGAAACATGCCGGCGCCGGGTGCAGAGAGGCTGTCGCCCGTTTCATCGCCCAGATCTCCTCCCATGGGCGCGGCCCCGTGCCGAAGCGCGCGCGATTCCCAGAGCCGCATTGTTACGGCCTGCTTATTGGCATTTTAGAGGCGCGCGCGCCTCCGGGCCAGCCGAAATCGTCGCCCGAGCCTAACCAGCGGCGGGCGTCGACCGCGCGGCTCCGGGGCGAAAGCTCTCGAGCAGCAGCAGGACGACCCCGAGAAAAATCGCCGCATCGGCCACATTGAACACGTAATTGGCCAGCGGCCCCACCGGCAATGCCGTGTGAAAGAAGAAGAAATCCGCCACCGCCCCGCGCGTGAGCCGGTCCGCGACATTGCCGAGCGCGCCGCCCATGACGAGGCCGAGCCCGGCCGCCGTCAGCCGCCGCGGAGCCCGCCACAGCCAATAGGCGAGGCAGCCGACGATCGACAATTGAAAGGCCACCAGCAGCGCGCGCGTCGCTCCGGTCTGCGAGGAGAGCAGGGAATAGGAGACGCCGAAATTCCACGACAGCACGAGGTCGAGAAAAGAGGTGAGGCGGATCGGCTGGCGCAGGCCGATGTCGAAGACGTTCAGCATCCAGAACTTATGGGCCTGGTCGAGCGCCAGGGCGGCCGCCACCGCCGCGAGGCCGAAGGCGCGAGGGCCGAATCCCGGACCGGAAAACCAGCGGCGATAGACCAAGAAACTCCCTCCAGCCATCGGCGGCGCCGGCTCCTCATTTCGATGAAATGGTCACGCCCGAGGCGGCGACGAAAGGATAGGCGCAATCGCCGAAATTCACGACCTCCTTCGAGACGGCGTGAATATCCTGCAGCAATTGTTGGAAATTCCCGCTCACCATGGTCTCGCTCGCGGCGTGCCGCACCTCGCCATCCTCGATATAGAACGAGTTTTTGGCGATTCCAGAAAAATCCAGATTGTCATTGGGCGCGCCGCCGGAGAAGCGCGAGAGCAAAATTCCGCGCTTCACCCCGGCGATCATCTCGGCGACGCCCGTCTCGCCCGGCCGCACGCGGCTGTTGCGCACGCCCGCCGTCTGCGCCATGCCGAGCTTGCGCGAGAAGAAATAGCCGACGAGGAAATCCTTCAGCACGCCATCCTCGATGATCGGCAGATCGCGCGTCGGCACGCCGAATTCATCGAAATCCGCGCCTTCCGCGAAATCCGCGGAGCGCGGGGCGTTGTCGAGCGAGAACAGCGGGCTGGCGATGCGCTCGCCGCGCTTGTCCTTATAGGGCGAGGAGCCGGCGAGCAGCGCCGGGCCGGCGAGCGCGCCGGCGATCGAGGGCAGCAGCCCGGTGAGGCAATGCGGCGTGACGATCACATCGCCGACGAATTTTCCCGCGACCGGCCGGCGCTCCAGCGAGCGCTCGCATTCCGCCATCAGCCGCCCGACGCCGGCGGCCTCGTAGAGCGAGGGGAAGGGCGAGAAGGCGCTCCCGCCCACGGCGTTGAAAGAGGTGGTGAGCGGTCCGTCCTTGGCCATGAACATGGCGCGAAAACCATGACGGCCACGCCGCTCGCGCTGGCGCAGGCCGCGCGAATTGGCGAATTCGGTCTCCTGATCGGTGAATGTGTAGAGACTGTCGCGCAGCCGCAGCAGCGGATGGCGCGCGGGCAGGCTCGCCAGAAACTCATCGACCTGCGCGCGCATGGCGGCGCGGTCCGGCGCCAAAGGGCCGTGATCGCCGGGCGGCAGGGAGGGCGCGTCGGCGATGTCGTTGGCGGGATCGGCGACGCCCGCCTCGGCCGCCGTGGCCGCGGCGGCGATCGCCGCCTCCACCTCCTCCGGCCGGCGGCCGTTGAGCGTCGCGCCGCCGCGCTTGCCGTCGCGGAACAGAGTGATCGTCGTCGTCTCGTTTTCCGTCGAGCGGACGAGATCGACGCTGCGATGATCGAATTCGATCTCGAAATAGCGCGTGCGATTGGTGAGCGCCTGCGCCGCCGTGGCGCCGGCGTCTTTCGCTCTGGCGAGAATCTGGTCGAGGAAATCGTCCGTGGGCGCGCTCATCCGCGTCCTCCCAGAGTGATGCGGCATTTGATCGAAGGGCCGCCCATGCCGACCGCGATCGGCTGCTTCTTGCCGCACCAGCCGCCGCCCGCCGACCAATGAAAATCATCGCCCACATGGGTGACGCTCTTCAGCATGTCGAAGGCGACGCCGGAGATCGTCGTGTCGCGAATGGCGCGGCCGAGCTTGCCGTCTCTTATCTCATAGCCGCAATTGACGCCGAACATGAATTCGCTGGTGGCGTCCGCCTGCCCATTGGTGGAGCGCTTCAGATAATAGCCGCGCTCGATCGCGCCGATCATGTCGGCGAGCTTGTCGCTTCCCTTGGCGATGCAGGTGTTGCGCATGCGCACCAGCGGCTCGTCCTGAAAGGAGAAGGCGCGCGCATTGCCGGCCGGCTCCGCGCCCAGCATTTGGGCGGTGCGCTTGCTGTGCAGAAAGTTTTTCAGCACGCCATTTTCTATGATGGCGACGTCGCGGCAGGGCGTGCCTTCGTCATCGACATGAATGGCGAAGGAGGATTTGCCATCCGGCCCGCGTCCGCCATAATCGCCGAGCGTGATCTTCTCGCTCGCCACCAGCTCGCCGAGATGATCGCCGGCGACCGAGCCCGCGAGCACGAGATCGGCCTCGCATGTATGGCCGATCGCCTCATGGGCGAGAATGCCGGCGAGCGCCGCGTCGAGCACGACGTCGTGATCGCCGGCCTCGCATTGGCCGCCCTCGGCCTTGCGCCGCAAATTCTCGTGCAGCTCCTCGAGCCAGGGCGCGAGCGTCGCCTCGTCGAAGGACTGGTCCTCTATCTCGCCGAAGCCGCCGAGAATGTCATGAAGCTCGACGATTCCGTCATTGGCGGCGACGCTCATGGAAACGACCAGCGCCGCGCGCGGCACGAAGGAACAGGTCGCGGCGCCGTCGCTATTGGCGAGAATTTTCTCGCTCGCATGGCTGGACAGCGAGATGTCGACATTGACGAGACCCGGATAGCGGGCGCGGATCGCCTCGTCGAGCCGCCGCACGATATCGACGCGCTGCTCGGCCGAGAGCGGCGCGCGCTTGCTGCGATAATCATAGCTTCCGCTTCCGGCCGCGGTGGAGAGCCCGCCGCTGGCGGCATGGCCGCCGGCGAATTCGGCGTTGTCCTTGGCGGTGGCGATGACGGCGGCAAGGCTCGTCTCGTCATCGGCCGGCGCGGCGGCGAAGCCGAAGGCGCCGTTATGATAGAGGCGCGCCGAGACGCCGCCGTCGCGCGAGCGTCCATTGGCGAGCAGCACGCCCTTGCGCATCATGATGCGGGAGGCATGATTGGCGTGCCAGCGCAATTCCCCATAGGCGGGCAATTGCGCCGCGCGCGCGACGAGCCGTTCGAGCATATTCGCGGCCTTTCGGGTGGAATGAGTTTCTGATGGCAATATAGCGGAACGAGGCCGCGAGTGGAATGACGGCAGATCGGTCGCGAAAATCCGGCCTCGGAAATCTGGCCTCGAAAGACGACGCATGACGCGCTTTCCTCTCCTTCGTCCTTCGAGGCGGCCTCTGCGAGGCCTCCTCAGGATGAAGGAGAGGAAAGCGCTTCGTCGAGGCGTCGTCCTGTCAATATTCCCATTCGACGCCGACGCCGACGGAGGATTTGCCGTCGACCTTGGTCTCGCCCTTCACGCGGACATTCTTGGTGACGTCCACGCCGACGCTGACGGCGGTCTGCTCGGGCTTGGCGCCGGTGCGCACGCCGACGCTGATATTGTCGGAGATATAGCGCGAGGCGCCGACCGTCGGGCCGCTGGAGCCGCCGGCCTCGAGATCGAGCGAATCGACGCCGAGCGCCTTGCGCATTTTCTCGAATGCGTCGACGCCGGTTCCTGCGCCGGAGAATTGCGCCAGAGCGGTGGCGAGCTGCACCGCCTGAAAGGCCGACAGCGAGCCCGACGCCTTGGCGAAGAGCAGGCGCGAGAGAACCTCGTCCTGCGGCAGCTCCGGCGTCGAGGAGAAGGAGAAGCTCGGCAGCGAAGCGGGTCCGGAGACGCCGATCTTCGCGGTGACGTCGCTCGCCGTCGTCTCGGCGGTGAAATCGAGCTGCGGAACGAGGCCGCCCGCGAAGCTCAATTTTCCGCGTGTGATGTCGATGCGCTGCGTCAGCAATTGCAGCTTGCCGCGGCGCAGATCGAAAGCGCCGTTGACGACGGGCTTCTGAATCCCGCCGCTCAGCTTCAGCTCGCCGCCGAATTCCGCGTCTATGCCGCGGCCGCGCACGAAAATGCGATTGGGCGCGGCGACGGTGAGATCGATCGCCGCATCGAAGGGCGAGCGCTTGGCGGCGCGGGCTTTCTCCTTGGCTTCCAGCGCCAGCATCTCCTTGGCGAAAGCGCGTGGCGAAACATGCACGGCGCCGCGCGGCGCCTGGAAGGAGGCGGGCAGGCGCTCGGGGACATTCACCTCCATCGTCGTCAGCGTCACCCGGCCGGAGACCTTCGCCGCACGCGCCAGAGCGCCGCTTATGCTCAGATCGAGATCGGCCGTGGCGGACACGAGATCGCTGCTGACGAGCTGCGCATTTTTGGCTTTGACGAGAATGGCGCCGGGCATTCCGGCCTGCGGCTCGACGGCGATATGGCCGGTGGCGGCGATCTGCCCGCCATTCTTGGTGAGAGCGGTGAGCCGCGTGATGGCGATCTCGCGTCCGTGGCCGTCGAGCTTGGCGTCGATGTGATCGAGATAGACGCCGTTCAGCGGGTCGGAGAAGGAGCCGTTCGTCAACGTGACGCCGCCCTCGAGCGCCGGCGCCGAGACGGAGCCGGCGATGCGCAGATCGACATTGGCCTTGCCGCGCAGGCTCTGGCCATTGGCGGAGAGCGCGGTGTCGGCGAGCTTGGCGTCGGCCTCGCCCTTCACTTTCAAATCCAGCGCGCCGGTGGCGTCGATCGGCGCCGAGCCGGCGATGATGAAATGTCCGCCGGAGCCGAGCGCTATGTCGGCGTCGAGGCTCGTGCGCGCGCCGGCGAGCGCGCCATGCGCGGCGAGGTCGAGCGGCGGCAGGCCGTTGCTGCGCAATTGCGGCGCGGACAGCTTGGCGATCTTTATTTTCCAGTCGCCGGTCGGCGCTTTCTTGGCGCCGCCGATGCGCGCCTCCGCGTCGAGCACCCCGTCGAGCGCGAGGCTGGCGTCGGCGATGGAGGCGATGGAGAGCGGAATGGCGCGCGCTCTCGCGGTCAGATCGAGCCGCTCGCCGATCGTTCCGTCCAGGTCGAGCCGGCCGGCGCCGACCGCGAAGGCGAGGCCCTTCAGCTCCACCGCGCCGCCGCCGAGCGTGACGCTCGCGGGCGCGGCGAGCGCGATGCGCTTGCCGGCGCGTTGCGCGGAGAGCGACTGAATGTCGAGCCGCGTCCGCTCGCCCGGCGTCAGCACGGAGCGGCTGGCGATGGCGAAGCCCTCCGCATCGACAGTGAGGTCCAGAGCGGTCGCGGCGCCGGCGGGCGCGGCGGTGAGGCGCGCCTTGGAGATCGTCTTGCCGGCGACGCGGGCCGCATCCACCGTGACGCTTCCGTCGAGCGCGGGGCGACGCAAGAGATCACGGCCGGCGAGCTTGGCGCTCAGCCTCTCGATGGCGGCGTCGGCGGCGCGAATGCGTGTTCCCTGCGCGTCGATCGTCACATTCTGCGCGCCATGCTCCGCGTCGAAGGAGATGTCCGCCCGCAGCGCGCCGGACAGCTTGCGCAAGGCGAGCGCGGAAAGATCGTTGAGATCGGGCGCGACGAGCGAGAGGCGCCCGCTGGCGAGGCTCTGCGCGTCGAGCGTGAGCGCGCCTCTCAGCGCAGCGCGGCCGATGGCGAGATCGAGACCGTCGATGGTCCAGCCGGCGTCCTTGCGCGCATTCAATTTTCCGCGCGCCGGGGCGCCGTCGATCGCGCCGTCGAGCGTCGCGGTGGCGATGAGCGCACCGGTGAGATCGCGCGCGGCGCCATGCAGCGCGAGCCTTTGGATCGCATGGCCGTCGAGGCGTGCGTCGGCGAGCAGCGCGTCGAAATCGGCGTTCGGCCGGTCGGCGGAGCCGGTCGCTTTCAGCGAGATTTCGGCGCGGCCGGAGAGGCGCGGGTCGATCGGGCGCAGATCGGCGATGTCGATCATCGCGCCGATGTCGAGCGCTTCGCGCATCGCCGCGCCGTCGATCTTAGCGACGAGACGCTCGCCGCGCAGCGAGAGGTCTTCGAAGCGCAGACCGCCGCCGGGAAGCGAGGCGACCGCGCCGCCGAGCGCGAGGCGGCGGCCGAGCAGCCTCTCCAACGCGGGCGCGCCGAGGGCCGGAGCGGCCAGCGTTCCGCTCAGCGTCGCGGTCATCCGCTCGTCTTTCGGAACGCCCTTCAGCGCTATCGCGAGATCGAGCGGGCGCGGAGCGTCGCTCGACGCCGTCGCGCTGCGGATGGCGATGTCGCCAGCGAGCGCGCCATCGTCCCGCAGCGTCACGGCGCCGGCGAGCTGCGTGGCTCCCTCGAAGAGCGGAGCGGCGGCCGCCGGCAGCAGCGGGGCGAGGCGGTTTTCGAGATCGAATTCGAGCCGCCGCGCCGCGCCGTTGCGGGTGAGACGGGCTCGGCCCTCGGCGCCGATCGTCTCCCCGGCCTTGGCGGAGAGGCGGGCGGCGAAATCGTCGAGCCGCCCTTCGCCGGTCAGCGCGAGATCGACCGGCGGCAGGCCGGGCAGCGAAGCGAGGCGGGCGATGGCGCCGCCCGCGGGCTCCTGCGCCGCGACGGAAAGGGCGATCTTGCTTCCGTCCGCCGCGATGTCGGCTTTCGCGGCGATCGAGCCGGGCGCGTCCAGCCGGCGAATGTCCAAGGCGAGGCGCGCGCCATTGTCGAGCGCGGCCTCGCCGGTCGCGGCGAATTTCGCCGCGGCGCCGAGAACGGGTTCCGCGAGCGACAGCGAATCCAGCGCCAGCCGGCCGAGCCGGATGCGGACGGGAAGATTCGGGAGCGAAAAGCCGCCGCTGCTCTTGCTGGACTCGGCTGCGGCGCGCGCCGGCGCCGGACGGCGGGCGATGTCGATCGCGCCTATGGCGAGCTTTTCCACATCGACGCGCAGAGCGAAAAGAGCGGAGGGAGACCAGTCGATGGCGATCCGGTCGATCCTCGCAAAGACGCCGTCGCGATCGGCGATGGAAATGTCGCGCAGCAGCGGGCGCGCCGACATAGGGTCCTCGAAGGCGCCGATGTCGATTTTCATGTCCGGCGAGGAGGCGGCGCGCGAGACGAGATCGGCGAGAAAGCTCTTGCCCTCGCGGATTTGCATGCGCAAGGCCAGCGTTCCCGCGACGCCGAGCAGCAGCAGGACGCCGAACGTGTATCCGAGAATGCGGCGCAGACGAAAGCCCATGGTCAGAACGACTCCCCGACGCCGATGAAGATCGCGAATTTGTTCTCGCCGGGACGTCGGCCGAGCGGCGTCGCCACATCGAGGCGGACGGGGCCGATGCCGGTGTAATAGCGCAGACCCACGCCGACCGAGGAGCGCATCGAGGAGTGGAAATCCGGGATCGGCGACGAGAAGGCCGAGCCGATGTCGTAGAAGGGAACCACGCCGATCTCGCGCGTCACCTTTATGCGCGCTTCCGCCGAGCCTTCGAGCAGGCTGCGTCCGCCGACCGGGAAGCCGAGGCCGGCGTCCGGGCTCAGCGAGCGATAGCGATAGCCGCGCACCGAGCCGCCGCCGCCGGCGAAGAAGCGATGGCTCGCCGGAATATCCTCTATGCTCGCGCCGACGATCGAGCCCGCGGCCATGCGGCCGGCGAGCACATACCAGCCGTCCTCGTCCAGCGATTTGTAGCCGGTGATCTGCGTCTTCGATTGCACCATGCCGACGCTGTCGCCGAAGGCCTTCACATAGGGCGTGACATTGGCGACGGCGCGAAAGCCGCTGGTCGGCGCGAGAAGATCATTCGTGCCGTCGTAGCTGGCGGAGAGCGGGAGGCCGAGCAGCGAATAATCATGCGGGCCGAAGGCGTCGAATGTGTGCCCGCGCTCGAATTCGAGGCCTGCCTGCACGGAGGCGGAATCGCTGAAGCGATGGCGGATCGCCGCCGAGGCGTTCCCGTAATAGGCCCAGTAATAATCGGTCTTCTCGCGCACGACGCCGGCGTCGAGCAGCAGATCGTCGCGCCAGCCGAACAGCGCCGGCTTCACGAAGCTCGCCTTGGCGCGGCCGATGACGTCGCTGAGGCGGATCGACGAGAGGCCGTGATAGGTCGCCGAGCTGCCGAAGGGCGCGAGGCCGCCTTCGACATCGAAGCGCAGCCGCTCGGCGCCGCCGAAGAGATTGCGGTCGGTCCAATAGGCGCGCAGCCCGGGCCCGTCGACATTGGAGAAGAAGGCGTCCGCGCCCAGCGCATGAGGCTTGCGCTCGGTCGTCTGCACGAAGATCGGCAGATTGCCGTTCGCGTCGAGCGTCTCGCCGTCCTCGACCTTCACCGAGCCGACGGCCTCCAGCCGGCCGATGGATTTGCGCAGATCGGCGAGCTTCTGCGGACTATAGGGCTCGCCCTCCTCGAGATAGATGAATGAGCGAATGACCTCGGGGTCTATGCCGGGCGAGCCGCTGGCCGTCACCGCGCCGATGCCCGCGCGCGGGCCGGGGTCGATCGTCACGACCACATCCATCGCCGTTTCGGGATGCAGAATGGTCGGCTTCGCCGCGACGACCTTGGCGAGCGGATAGGAATTGGCGCGCAGCGCGTCGATCCAGGCGGTCTGCATGGATTGCAGGGCGGCGGCGCGCGCCGGCGCGTCCGGGTCGCGCTCCAGCGATTTTTTCGAGAGCAGCGCTTCGTCGAGCGGCTTTCCGCTGCGGGCGTCCAGAATGGCGACATTGCGCAGGCGGAACAGCGGGCCGGGGACGATCTCGATGCGGATCGGCGCGAGCGCCTGGCCGCGCAGCCGCTCGGCCGCGGCGGCGGCGGAGTCGGCGCCATGGCCGTCCGGGCTCACCGGGACGCCGGCGATCGTCGCTTTTATCACCGCGTCATAATAGCCGCTGGCCCACAGAGCCTCGGCGAGGCGCGGGAAATCCGCGACGACGCGCCGCGCCAGCCCGGCGCCGGTCGGCGGCGCCTGCAGCCGCAGCCGCCAAGTGTTGGAGACATCCTGGAGAGTGCGCGCGAGGCCCTCCGCCTCGTCGAGGCCGGCGAATTCGATTCTATAGGGCAGGGCGTCGCGGCTCGGCTCGGGCGTCTCCTCGGCGGCGCCGAAGAGGCCGAAAAGATCGAATGCGCGGGCGGGCGAGGCCGCCTCCGGGGCGCCCAAAGCCAGGAGCGCCGTCACGCCCAGGAAACGCTTCACAGATTTCACTTCGCAACGACCCGAACCGAGGATTTCCGCACCATAAGCGGAGCCTTGCAAGCGGTCCATCGCGTTAAGCTTAACGATACAACCTATGGTTAAGCGGGTCTTAACCTCTCGCCGACGCGCAGGCCGGGCTCGGGTCGCGTCGGCGTCGGGCTCCCGTCTAGAATTTGAAGCCGACCTTCGCCAGCACGGTGCGCGGCGCGCCGGGGAAGTAGATGCCGTTGCTCGACGTCTGCTGATAATAGCCGCTGCTGATCTGGCCGATATAGGCGGTGTCGAACATGTTCGTGCAGGTGACGCTGGCGGTCAGCGTGCCCCAATCGATCTTATGCTCGTATTTCACGGTGAGATCGAAAGTGGAGTAGCCGGCGATGGGCTGATAGCCGGAGGTGTCGCCGCCGCGCGAGCCGACGATATGCAGGATCGGCGTGATGGTGAATTCCTCTATGCGCAGATCGCCGCCGATCGTCGAAATCCAATAGGGCACATCCGGCAATTGCTTGCCCTTCACGCGCGTCGAATAATAGATCGTCGATGAGGCGCCGGGCAGGATGGGCAGGTCTTCGACGAATTCGGCGCGCTGATAGCCGAGCGAGGCGAACAGGCCGACTGTCTCGAGCGGCGAATAATGCACGACCGCCTGCGCGCCATAGCTCTGGCTCTCGCCGACATTGGAGCCATATTGCGTGCCGATGCCGGGATCGTACGAGACCAGCTTATTGTGGTTGCGCGAATAATAGATCGTCGGCTCCACATAGCCGTCGCCATAGGCGCCGGCGAAGGACCAGCGCAGACCGAGATCGAGCTGCGTCGAGGTCTCCGGCTTGATCGAGCGCCACAGCTGATCGGCGGTCAATCCCTTGGCGAGGAAGGTCGCCGAATTCTGCTGGAACACCGGCCAGGCGTCATAGCCCGGCCCGCCATAGCCGCCGCCGCCGCTGAATTTCAGCAGCAGATCGTCGGTCAGCCGATAGCCGAGCGCGCCATAGGGCAGGGAAGTGCCGATCGTGAAAGGCGTCACGCTGCGATTGGCGATGGTTCCAGGGGAGAGCGACAGCGCCGTGTCATAGGAGACATCGCCTATGCCGCTCGAATTATAGGCGTCGATTCCCGCCATGCGCTCCCATATGTAGCGCGCGCCGGCCTCCACATGCAGCGGCCCGAAATCGCGGCTCGCGAGCCCATAGGCGGCGTCGAATGTGTGCGGCGACGTCTGCCTCGAGAGAATCGGCCAGGTCGCGCCGGTGAGGCCGCCGAGCGCATTGGGCGTGAACATCTCCCAGGCCGTCGGCGGTCCGGGGAGATTCTGCACGCCGTGCCAGTATCCGAGCTTGGCGTCGGTGTCCAAAATGCGCGTCTGCAATTCGCTCGTCACGCCCCACATGTCGTGGTCGATGAGCCATTTGCGGATTTTGCCATTGTTCATTCCGTCGAGATAATAGCCGTCCTCGCGGAAATAATAGGGCTTGACGACGACGCGCGTCGACTCGTCGATCTTGATGGTGATCTCGGAGAGCGCCGTCCAGGAATCGAAGTGCTGGAGATTATAGCCGTAGTAATTGACCATCCCGCTCGGGACGCTGCCGGGGATGGCGGCGAAGTCGAAGCGGCGGTACGCGCCGAGATTGCTCGCTTGCGCATAGGTGAGGCCGTCGTAGCTATGCTGGTCGAGGCTGCTCTTGGCGACGAATAGCTTCGCCTCCAGCCAGTCGACGGGATTGGTGTCTATGCCGACGGCGAAGCCGGATTTGCCTTGCGGGTCCTTGCCGGAGCCGCGCCATTTGTCGGCGTCGGTGAAGGAGCCGGAGACGAAAGCCTTGGTCGTGCCGTTCAAAATCTCGCCGGTGTCGATGCGGGCGAAGGTGCGCAGGAAGGAGAAGGAGCCGACGCTCTGCGAGATCTCGCCGCCGAACTTCTTCTCCGGCCAGCGGATCTGGCTGTCGAAGCTGCCGGTGACGGTGAAATAGGAATTCACGTCGGAGGGCATGGGGCCCTGATGCAGAACGATCTTGCTCAGATTCTCATTGTCGATGAGCCAGGTGACTCCCGGCCCGGGATTGATGCCGGAGAGCGGCAGTCCGTCCACCGTGCCGATGCTGTTGCCGTGCTGGCTGTTCTCGCCGCGGATGCGAATGCCCTTATTGCCGCCCGGCAGATTGGCGAGGCCGTAAGGATCGATCGCCGGCGCGTCGACCGAGGGCAGCCAGGAGATGCCGCGAATGGGATTGGAGCCGCCGCCGCCGCTGGCGAGATCGAGCCCGCGAGCGTCCGCGGCATAGGCGGTGGCGCTATCGGAGGCCGAGCCGATGATCGGGCTCTCGGGCTTTTTTTGCGGCGCGGCCGGCGCCGCTCCGATGGAGATTTCCGGCAGCGTCGTGAGGGTCTCGGCGATCGCGCTATCGGCGACGGCGAGCAATGCGACGAAAGACGCGCCGCCGAGGAGAAGGGAGGAGCCGCGTCCGTCGCGCGCAAACATCGTCATTGCTGTCAGCCTTTCGCCGCCCCGGGCCGACGCGCCGCTCGCCCGCCGCTCGATTCGTGATGTAAGAACGTTACCTAAATAACTGCGGTTGACACGGCAAGTCTATTGTGACGGCAAAACGACGCATATAACGTCACGATACGTGATATAGATTGCATGTAATATTCACGCTTATCGAAATTTTTTCACGGCCTCGACGGTCGCCGTCGTCCACATTCCATCGCCGATGCGGCGCAAAGGCAGGACGGCGCGCCCGGCGGCGAGCTGCGGCCGCAGCCAGCCATGCGTGTCCACCCAATCGTCGGGCGCCGGCGCCTCGGCGTCCGTCTCCAGCGAGACGAGAAACAGGCCCTGCGCCTCGAGCGCGCGAACCTGCACGGCGCGCTCGAAGCCGCGCAGGCCGCCGAATTCGAGCCAGCGGCCCGACCATCCGCGCGCCGTCAGCCCCACTGCGGCGGCGGCGCCGATAAGGCCGCGGCGCGCGCCGAATCCGGCCATGCGCAGCCCGCCGAGCGCGCCTTCGATCTCCTCGCCGCGGATTTCGCGCCGGCTCGCCTCGCGGCCGAAGTCGACGAGCCGTTCCGCCTCCTCGCCCGCGACGACGACGCCGGGGGCGCTCGACGGCGCGGCATGTGCTTCGACATAGGCGGCGGCGCGCTGGAGGAGCGCGTCGAGCGCATCGGCTCGCTCGGTCTCGACGACGAGGCAGGAAGCCTTGTTGCTCGTCGTCGCCGCGACGCCGGAAAACAGCATATGGCCGACCGAGCCGACGAAGCGCGCCTCATCGGCGAGCGTGTCGCCGAATTCGCGCGCCAGCCGCGCCGTGCTCGTCGCCCAGCCGGCGCCGTCGGTGTCGTCCATGCCGATGAAGATGCGCATCAGTCGGCGACCTCCGCATCGCGCGGACGCTTGCCGATGGCGAGGAGGCGGTCGTCGCGCTCCTCGATCGGCGCGACGGCGCGGCCGCCCCAGAGCCGCGGCGACAGCCAGCCGCCGGTATGGATCAGCGATTGCGGGTCGAGCGCGCGGGCGCGCTTGTCGATCGCGACCGCCTCTATGCCGGCCTCGGCGAGGGCCGCGACCGAGATCGGATCGGGAAGGCGGCGCAGCCGGCCATATTCCAAGAAGCGGCCGCACCAGCCATAGGCGGAGAGGCCGACCGCCGCCAGCGCGCCGATGATTCCGTCATTCGTGCCGCCGAGACCGTGCAGCTCCACTCCGGCGCGCGCGGCGACCTCTCTCGCATGATCCTGCGTCTCGATCTCATGGGTGCAGGAGAGGCCGAATGCGATCGCTTCGGAGAGGTCGTCGGTCTCGCGCGCGACGCAGAGGCCGGGGTCGGAGCCCTCGCTGGCGAGCTCCGCTATATGGGCGATCGCGCGTGCGACCAGCGCGGGGAGCAGGGCCTCGTCCTCTATCTCCACCACGGCGCAGGCCGGGCTGTTGTGCGAGGTGAAGGGAATGCGCGGATCGAGAAGCAATTGGTGCCGCAGCGCGCCCCAGAGCCGCGCGCCCTCCGGCAGCTCGCGCTCGAACAGCCGCACCAGCCGGCCGGTGCCGATTTTGGCGCCGACGACGTCGGTGTCGTCGAAGCCCATGTAGATTTTCATCGATCGGCCTCGCTCGTTGCTCGCCCGACGACGGGCGCGAGCCGGCGCGCGCCGAAGGGATCGTCGAACACCTCGACCGCGACGCCATAGAGGCGGCGCATCCGCTCCGCCGTCACCACCGCCTGCGGCGGCCCGTCGGCCTCTATGCGGCCCTCGTGCAGAATCGCGATGCGCGTCGCGATCTGCATCGCATGTTCGGGATGATGGGTGCTGACCAGCACGCCATGTCCCTCGGCGCAGAGATCGGACAAATGCCGCATCAGGCGCAGCTGATAGCCATAGTCGAGCCCCGTCGCCGGCTCGTCCATCACCAGGAGGCGCGCGCCTTGCGCCAGCGCGCGGGCGATGAGGGTGAGCTGCCGCTCGCCGC
This sequence comes from Methylosinus sp., assembly GCF_036560965.1. Classification (NCBI taxonomy): domain Bacteria; kingdom Pseudomonadati; phylum Pseudomonadota; class Alphaproteobacteria; order Hyphomicrobiales; family Methylocystaceae; genus Methylosinus; species Methylosinus sp. The sequence continues at coordinate 32,794 of NZ_DATBQF010000063.1, forward strand.
CGGAAATCTCCGTATAGGGCCGGTCGATCAGCCGCTCTATGCCGAGCCGCGCGATGATTCCCTCGACGATCTCGCGATCTTGCGCGCGGGGCGCGCGCAAAAGCCCGGTCTCCGGCAGGCGGCCGAGCATGACCACCTCGCGCACCGTATAGGGAAAAGGCGTGACATGGCCTTGCGGCACATAGGCGACGCGCCTGGCGATCTCACGCCGCGAGAAAGAGGACAGCGGCGCGCCGTCGAGCCGAACCTCGCCGCGCTTGGCCGAGAGAAAGCCGAGCAGCAGCCGGAACAAAGTGCTTTTTCCAGCGCCATTGGCGCCGAGCAGAGCGAGGATCTCGCCGGCGCCGAAGCCGAGCGTCACGCCCTCCAGCACGCTCCGCTTGCCGCGCGAAAAATGCAGGTCGAGGCCTTCGAGCCGGGGGCGAGGAGAGGGCTCTCTCACGGCCGGCCCTTTCCCCGGCCCGCTTCGTCGGAGAGCGGGCGCTCCACCGCCTCCCGCCTCACGCCCAGGCCCTCCGCGCCCGGCCGAGCACCAGGACAAAGACCGGAATGCCGAGCAATTCGGTGACGACGCCGATCGGGATCTCGGCGCGTGTGATATTGCGCGCGACGCTATCGGCCGCGATGAGGAAGCTCGCGCCGAGCAGCGCGCTCGCCGGCAGCAGCTTGCTGTTCGTCGGCCCGATGGCGAGCCGCGCCACATGCGGCACGACCAGCCCCACCCAGCCGATCATGCCCGCCAGCGAGACGGAGAGCGAGGAGACCAGCGTCGCCGTGGCGATGACGCCATAGCGTGTCGCCTGCACCGGCACGCCGAGCGAGCGCGCCTCGTCGTCGCCCATGGAGAGCGCGTCCAGCGCCCGGCCAGCCAGCGTCAGCGCGCCGACGCCGATGAGGATCGCCGGCGCTGCGCCCTTCAGCTGCTTCAGATCGACGGCGCCGAGGCTCCCCATCATCCAATAGACGATGGCCGGCAGCTGGTCGTAAGGATCGGCGGCATATTTGACGAGCGACAGCGCCGAGGCGAACAGCGCGCCGGAGATCATGCCGCCGAGCACAAGCGTCACCATGGACGCCGCGCCGAAGAGATTGGCGATGAGGACGCCGACGCCGACGGCGACGAGCCCCATGGCGAAGGCGGAAATCTGGATGGTGAGAAAATCACCGGAGTAGAGAATGCCCAGCGCCGCGCCGAAGCCGGCCCCTCCCAGCACGCCGAGAATGCCCGGCGACACCAGCGGATTGCGAAACACCGCCTGGAAGGAGGCGCCCGAGGCGGAGAGCGACGCGCCGATGAGCCCCGCCGCCAGCACACGCGGCAGGCGGATTTCGACGATGAGATTGCGCAGGAGATCGAAGCGCTCCGGCGGCAGATCGACGAGGCCGAGGCAGGCGCCGAGAAAGCCGAGAATATCGCTCGGCGCGAGCGGATAGCGCCCGACCGACAAAGCGACGAGAACGACCGCCAGCAGAAGGAATGGGAGGAGGGCGAGGCGCATCGAGATCGCCTCTCACTCCATGATGCGCGAGAAATCGGCGTCGGAAATATCGACGCCGAGGAAGAGCCGGTAGAATTTCTTCGTCTCGGCCTTCACATCGAGCGGAAAGCGCGCCGGATAAAAGAGATTGGCGAGCCATTGAACGCCGAGCGCGCGCATATAGCTCGGCGGACGATCGAGCCAATTGAACGGCGCATGCGGCACGTCGACGATGCGGCCATTCTTCACCGCCTCCACATTGCGCCACAGAGCGCTGCCCTTGGCGAGCGCGATGAAACCCTTGTTTTGGGTCAGTATCAGCGAAGGCTTCAGCGCGACGATCTGCTCGACGCTGATCTTCTCCATGCCGACATGCGAGGTTTGTTCGCAATGATAGATATTGTCGCCGCCGGCGATGAGGATCGGCTCGGTGTGGAAGCTCTTGTCGCAATCGGTCGCGAGCCCGTCCGGCGATTCGGCGTAATAGACGCGCAGCCGCTCGGCCGGCGGAATATCGGCGGTGGCCTTGCGCACGCGGGCCAGCGCGTCGCGAATATAGGCGGCCATTTCATTCGCCTGCGCCTCGCGCCCGAACACACGGCCGAGAAAGGCGAAGGCGTCCGCATAATCGTCCAGAGTGTCGAGCTTCAAGAAGATCACAGGAACGTTGATCTTGGCGAAGCTCGCTTCGACTTGGCCCTTCTCCTGATAGAAGCCGAGCCAGGCGATCACGAGATCGGGGCGCATCGCCGCGATCTCCTCGAGATTGAGCTGGCGGCCCATGCCGGCATTGCTGCCGAGCACGGGCAGATCGACCGCCTCCTTGCGGTAGAGGGACTTCTCGTCGCCGCGCAACGGCACATTGATGCCGATGAGCCGCTCCGGCGCTATGGCGTAGAGCGTCACCGCGACCGGCGGCGCCGCGCCGAAAACGCGGCGAGGGTCGGCCGGTATGACGATTTTGCGGCCGGCCATGTCGGTGATCTCGCGCGTCTCGCCGGCGCGCGCGGGGGCGGTTGCGAGCGCGAGCAGCGCCAGCAGCGCGCAGAGGAAGCGGTTCCGAGCAAAGAGACGCGTCGAGGGCATGGACAAGGCCTTTCGACCTTCGGCGATGGAGGGAAGACGCATACGATATGTATGCATCTTATATAGATAGCGACCATAGAGACCGAAGGCCTCGCCGCGCAAGGCCAAATTCTAGCCTTTGTAATCCTCCGCATTCTCCGCGGCGCCGGCCTTCGCGTGGCGCCTGCGTGAGCAAAAGCGAGGGCTCCCGTCCCGAAGCGCGCGACGGGGCGCATCCGCAACGAGAGAGCGCCGAACGCTCCTATCGTCTGTCTCGATATATCAGGGCCATATATTTTCGCGCCGCTCGGGCCATCTGCGCGTATCCGCGGCTCCGCGGCGGCGACTATAGGCTCCGCCTATCGACCGACGATTCGGAGATATTGACAAAAACCACCCGACTGACCGTATCTATACCGTTATGTAATATCACTACATCGAATCCGTCCGGCGCGCGGGGACCCGAAAAATGAGCCTGATCAAGGAAATCGACTATGGCACGCCGGTCTCCCATTCGGAGAAGGACGTCACGCTGACGATCGACGGGACGCAGATCACCGTCCCCGAGGGCACGTCGATCATGCGCGCGGCGATGCAGATCGGCGTCGATATCCCCAAGCTCTGCGCCTCCGACAATCTCCATTCCTTCGGCTCCTGCCGCCTCTGCCTCATCGAGATCGAGGGGCGCGCCAATCTCTCCGCCTCCTGCACGACGCCGGTCATGCCGGGCATTGCGGTGAAGACCTATTCGCCGCGGCTCGACACCATCCGCCGCGGAATCATGGAGCTCTACATCTCCGATCACCCGCTCGATTGCTTGACTTGCGCCGCCAATGGCGATTGCGAGCTGCAGTCCATGGCCGGCGCGGTGAGCCTGCGCCAGGTCCGCTATGGCGGCGGCCGCAACCATGTGACGGCGCGCCGCGAGGGGCGCCGCAACGAGGATTGGAAGCCCAAGGACAAATCCAATCCCTATTTCACCTATGACCCGGCCAAATGCATCGTCTGCAATCGTTGCGTGCGGGCTTGCCAGGAAGTGCAGGGGACCTTCGCGCTGACGATCGAAGGACGCGGATTCGACAGCCGCGTCTCGCCCGGCGCCGGCGAGGCCTTCATGGAGTCGGAATGCGTCTCCTGCGGCGCCTGCGTGCAGGCCTGCCCGACGGCGACGCTCACCGAGAATTCTGTCGTCGCCATCGGCCAGCCGGAGCATTCCGCCGTCACCACCTGCGCCTATTGCGGCGTCGGCTGCGCCTTCAAGGCCGAGATGCGCGGCGAGGAGATCGTGCGCATGGTTCCCTGGAAGGACGGCAAGGCCAATCACGGCCATAGCTGCATCAAGGGCCGTTTCGCCTATGGCTATGCGCTGCATCGCGATCGCGTGACCAGCCCGATGATCCGCGAGAAGATCACCGATCCTTGGCGCGAGGTGTCCTGGGAGGAGGCGATCTCCCACGCCGCCTCCGAGTTCAAGCGCATTCAGGCGAAATACGGCCGGCTCGCCGTCGGCGGCATCACCTCCTCGCGCTGCACCAGCGAGGAGACCTTTCTGGTGCAGAAGCTCATCCGCAGCGGCTTCGGCAATAATAATGTCGATACTTGCGCGCGCGTCTGCCATTCGCCGACCGGTTATGGCTTGAGCCAGGCTTTCGGCACATCGGCGGGCACGCAGGATTTCGACTCGGTCGCCGAGGCCGACGTCATTCTCATCATCGGCTGCAATCCAACCGACGCGCATCCGGTCGTCGGCTCGCAGATCAAGCGCCGCATTCGCGAGGGCGCGAAGCTCATCGTCGTCGATCCGCGCCGCACCGAGCTGGTGCGCTCGCCCCATATCGACGCCGCCTTCCATCTGCCGCTGCGTCCCGGAACCAATGTCGCCATCGTCACCGCGCTCGCCCATGTGGTGGTGAAAGAGGGGCTCGTGAATGAGGCCTTCGTGCGCGAGCGTTGCGATTGGGACGAGTATTTGGAATGGGCCGCCTTCGTCGGCGAGGAGAGCAACAGCCCGGAGGCGGTAGAGAAGTTCACCGGCGTTCCCGCGCATCTCGTGCGCGGCGCCGCGCGTCTCTACGCCACCGGCGGCAACGCCACCATCTATTACGGCCTCGGCGTCACCGAGCACAGCCAGGGCTCGACCACGGTGATGGCCATCGCCAATCTCGCGATGGCGACCGGCAATCTCGGGCGACGCGGCGTCGGCGTCAATCCGCTGCGCGGGCAGAACAATGTGCAGGGCTCTTGCGACATGGGCTCCTTCCCGCATGAATTCCCCGGCTATCGCCACGTCGCGACCGACGAGGTGCGCGAGGCCTTCGAAAAGGAATGGGGCGTTCCGCTCGATGGCGAACCGGGCCTGCGCATCCCCAATATGTTCGACGCGGCGATCGATGGCGTGTTCAAGGGCCTCTATGTGCAGGGCGAGGACATTTTGCAGTCCGACCCCGACATCAAGCATGTGTCGGCCGGGCTCGGCGCGATGGAATGCGTCGTCGTGCAAGACCTCTTCCATAACGAGACGGCCAATTACGCGCATGTGCTGCTGCCGGGCGCGAGCTTTCTCGAAAAGGACGGCTGTTTCATCAACGCCGAGCGCCGCATCCAGCGCGTGCGGCGTGTGATGAGCCCCAAGGCGAAATACGCCGACTGGGAGGCGACGCAGCTCCTCGCCAATGCGATGGGCTGCGAATGGAAATACACGCACCCGAGCCAAATCCTGGACGAGATCGCGCACATGACGCCGGCGTTCAAGAATGTCTCCTACGCGCGGCTCGAACAGGTCGGCTCCGTGCAATGGCCATGCAACGACGCCGCACCCGAGGGCATGCCGATCATGCATATCGACGGTTTCGCGCGCGGCAAGGGCAAGTTCGTCATCACAGAATATATTCCTACCGAGGAGCGCTCGGGTCCGCGATTCCCGCTCCTGCTCACCACGGGCCGCATCCTCTCGCAATATAATGTCGGCGCGCAGACCCGCCGCACCGACAACAGCCAATGGCATCCCGAGGACGTGCTGGAGATCAATCCGCAGGACGCCGAAATGCGCGGCGCGCGCGATGGCGACTGGGTGCGCGTGCAAAGCCGCGCCGGCGAAACGACGCTACGCGCGAAAATCACCGACCGCGTCGCGCCCGGCGTCGTCTACACCACCTTCCATCACCCGCTGTGCCAGACCAACGTCGTCACGACGGATAATTCCGATTGGGCGACCAATTGCCCGGAATATAAGGTCACCGCGGTGCAGGTGTCGCC
>NZ_DATBQF010000064.1:0-9962 GCF_036560965.1 Methylosinus sp.
ACACATAAATCCCCATAGCTCGCGGCGGCGACGGCGCCCTTCCGACTCGCGGTTTCCTTCCTTGGAGGTTTTCGGATGCCGGCCCTAAGGCTGCGCGACGCCGAGTGCTCGCAAAGGGCCGGCATCCGAAAACCTTTACATGAGCGGCCGTTCGTCTCGGACGGCCGGAGCGTCCGCTTTCTCTGGAGTCCGGGGACGTTCGTCGCGGCGGGTCGGTAGGCAGGATATAAAGTTCCGAATCCTGTGGCCGCGCTGTAAGTCTTGTGGCGTTCGAAGCCGGTGATGCAGGAATGCGCGGTCGCCTACTTCGCCTCGCTAAGGTCCGACGCCAAGAAAGTGAACGGCATTCCTTCGCCGCTACAAGACGATGCAATTGCTCCGTCGTTTCAAACATCATTCGCCAGTCTATATTGAAGGCTTACGATTTCTCGATCGGCGAGGCGCGCCGGCTCGGAATGAGCACACCGCGCCAAGAATCGATCGGCGAAGAAAACAATGGAGCAGAAAGCCCTCCCTTCGTTATCGTGAGTGGCCTGTCGCCGCCGGCGTGCGCGAGTCGGCTTCGAGCCGCGGCTGCTTCCCGCCGGAGCGTGCGGCCGAGCGATTCATGGAAAGCTTTCGTGCGCGCCGTTTCTTCCACCAGATATAAACGCCCGTGACCGATAGCAGCGCGACGAAGAGGCCGAGCGCGCAGACGAAAATCTGAAACGTCCGGCCGAACACGCGCGTCATATGCAGCGCATAGAGCCAGCTCTCTACCGTATTGCCGGCGTGCTCGCCGGTCGGCAGGTGCAGAGCGACGAGCGAACCATCGCGTCCGTCCAGCGCGATAATCGTGGAGCCGCCTTTGGGAGAGCGCTCGAAGACGTCCCGACTCGTGCGGAGCTGATAGGTGTAGATTCCGCCCATCGAGCTATAGCCGAGCCCGAGCGGCGCCGAAACGGCGAAGCCGCGCTCGGCCGCAAGCTCCGTAGCGAGGCGCGCGCCAGTTTCTTGCGCCGCGCGCCAGTCGAGACGCGGCGCGTCATTGCGAGGACGCTGCATGATGGCCCGCGCCTCGTCCATCCGCGAGCGATAATCGAAGGTCGCCTTTGTCACCCATTCATAGACCGGCCGAATATTGAACATCACGCTCGACCAGGCGAAGATGAAGAGGATCGGCCACAGCCACAGGCCGCTGGCGCGGTGCAGATCGAGATTGACGCGATAGGCGCCGCCGCGCCATTTTACCTGCCAGGCCGTCTTCCAGCGCCGGAAGAAGTCGCAGAGCGAGATCGGAAGCGTAACGTAGAAGCCGACGAAACAGTCGATCGACCAGACGATCGCGATGATTCCGAGCGTCGTCGAGCCGAAGGGGCCGAGGGTTAGAGTCCAGTGCAATTTGTAGATGAAGGGCATGAGATTGACGAGCCCTTCAGAAATATCGCCGCGCATTCGACGTCCGAGCTCGGCTCCAGTCCAGGGATCGAGGAATAATTGGTCGAAGCCTGCGATCGGGTTCGGCCTGCCGGTGACAGAATCGTTCGTGCTCGCGAAACTGACCAGTATCTGGTCCGGCTCCGCATAGAGCACGCCGCCGACAGTCCTGTCGGGAACGATCGCCTGAGCGCGTTCGGCCAGCGTGGCGAGATCGAGTGGCGCAACGCCGGGCCGCGGCTCGGCGAACAGCTGTGGCGCGAAAACGCGCTCCAATTCCGTGTTGAAGGCGAGCAGGCTGCCTGTCAGTCCTGTGATGATGAGAAATCCAGTCATCGCCAGCCCAACCCAGCGATGCAGAAAGACGAAAATCGAACGAATCATGGTGTGGCCTCCGAAAATAACTTCAATCGCGCCGCCGGCCGGGCGTCCGCTGCGCCCGGCCGGCGGCGCGATCACATCAGAATTTCACCTTTAGCGAGCCGACGAAAGTGCGCGGCGCGCCATAGGCGGCGTTGAGGCCGCCGTCGCTGCTCTCGGAATATTTCGTGTCGGCGATGTTCACGACATTGAGCTGCGCCTCGATCGGCACATTCTGCAACACGAAGCGATAGCCGACCATGGTGTCGAAGCGCACATAGGCGGGGAGCTGCCAGGAATTGGTGGTGTTTCCCTGCCGCTCGCCATTGGCGTAGAAGCCGGCCCCGAAGGTGAAGCCGTCGTTGGCGCCCGGCGCAGTGTCGTATTTCACCCAGAGATTGCCGGCGTGGCGCGGAACTCCGGGCCAGCGCTTGCCGAGGATGGCGCCGGTGCCGATTACATTGCTCTTGAGGACGATCGCGTCGCTGTTCGTGTAGCTGCCGATGATGCTGATATTGTCGGTGACCTGCCCCGCCACGTCCAATTCGAGGCCGCGATTGCGCACCTTGCCGGCCGCGATCTGGAAGCTCGAATTCGGAAAGCGCGGGTCCGGCGTCAGAATGTTGGAGAGATAGAGATCGAAAGCGGCGATCGACCCGGTCAGCCTGCCGTCGAAGAGGCTCGCCTTGGCGCCGACCTCGAATTGCTGCCCTTCCTGAGACTTGAGCGGCGTGGCGTCGGCGCTCTGCGCCGCCGCGTTGGAATTGCCGAAGGATTCCGCATAGCTCGCATAGATCGAAAAATTCTCGTCGAGCTTCACCAGCAGGCCGCCGTTCGGCGAGATTTTGCGCTCGGTCCTGTTCCCCTTCCAGGACGGATTATAGTGGCCGTCGCAGAAGGGATAGCACTGCGCGCCGGCCGCCGTTTGCGTGACGCCGGAAATTTCCTGGTTGACGTCGAAGGCGACGTCGTAACGCCCGCCAATCAGGAAGTGGATGAAATCCTCGTAGGAGATGTCGTCCTGGACGTAATAGCCGAAGTTGACCTGATTGGAGCGAGACAAAAGGTTGCCCGAGCCTTGGCCGATGAATCCGTGCAGCGAGTAATAGTCGATGCCGCTATAATTTGGCGCCCAGACGTCGAGAGCCGGGATCGGCTGCATTGGAAAGCCGGCAGGCGGCGTGCCGGGCGGATTGTCGCCCTTGTAGACCTGGTGATACCAGAAGTAGTCGAAGCCAAAGAGCAGCTTGTGCTTCAATGGTCCGGTTTCCACCTCGCCATTCACGTCGATATTTAGAGAATACATGTCGCGATAGCCGCGGCTCCAGCTGAGCTTGCGGTTCATTTGGCCAGTCGTGAGATTATAGCCGCGCGAGAGGATATAATATTGCATTTCGTCGGCATGATTATAGTGGAAGCGGTTCGTCACGGACCATTGATTGTCGAAACGATAGGTCCAATCCGCTGCGACGAGAATACGCTCCATCACATCGGGAAATTCGTCGTACCATTTCGGGTCCATCTGCGTCCAATTGCGCGGAAGGCCGGCCGGGCGGCCGACGAAGCCAGGAATGGCGTAGCTCTGCGCCAATGCCGGGACCATCTGGCCGTAGCTGCCGCGGCTGGCGGTCTTGAGATGGTCGTATTGGAAGGAGAGATTCGCTTCGAATTGCTCGGTCGGCCGCCAGGCGAGCCGCGCCAGAACCGAGCCATTGTCGCGATGCCGGAAGTCGATGAAGTCGTCGGCGCGGTCATAGACGCCGATCACGCGGTAGAGGAGCGTCTTCTCCTTGTCGAGCGGCCCGGTCGCGTCGACGGTGGTGCGTGAGAGCCCCCAGCTGCCGAACTGCTCCTGCATGTTGTAGGCGGCCTCTTCCTGCGGCCGCTTGGTGACGAAATTCACCATGCCGCCCGGCTGAATGCGTCCATAGAGCATGGCGGCCGGCCCCTTGAGGATTTCGACGCGCTCGATGAAGGCCGTGTCCGACGCGTTGGCCACGCCGGTCAGCTTCAGTCCGTCGCGATAGGTGTTGTTGCCGTTGGAAAAGCCGCGGATCAGAAAGGCGTCGTAATAGGTGAAAAGGCCCGTCTGCACGCCGGAGACGAATTTCACCGCCTCCTGTGTGTTCAGGATCTGATTGTCTTCGAGCACTTGTCGCGGAATGACGACCACGGCGCGCGGCGTGTCGATGAGCGGCGCATTGGTCTTCGTCGCCGTGAAGGCGTTGGTGCGCGCATAGCCGGTCTGCTTGCCGTCGTCGAGCGAGGAGAGCTGACCTAACTTGCGTCGCAGGGGAGAGCCATTCTGCTCTCCGGCGATGTCGATCGCGGGCAGCGTCTCCTGCGCGAGCGCGGAGGCGGTGAAAGAAACGAGCGGAAATGCGCCGGCGAAAACGCCGCGCATCAATTTCGAACGAAGCATGTCTCATGTCTCCTGGCGTGGCGCGGAGGCCGACGCGGACCAAATCGAGGGCACGGCTCGGAAGCGAGCCGCGTTCATTGGGTCAGGAGAGCACGGGCGGCGCGCGGGACGACCAGGAGCAGCCCCAGCCGAGCGGCTTTCTCTGGAGATGCGGGAGCGCGACGAGGCGTGTTGAGGCGGCGGCGCAGGGGGAGCGGGCTAGCGTCGTCGGCGCGGGCGCGGTCGCCAAATCGAACCCGCCGCAGCCGCCGGCCACGCAGAGAATGCAGCAATGGGCGGCGGGGCTGTCCTTCGACGGCGTTTCGTCGCCGCGCCGAACGTCGCCGCAATGATCCGCGATGGAGGCGGCGCCTCTATCATGCGCCCATCCGAACGCATGAGCGTTCGCGCCGCCGACGGATATCAGCGCCTGCCACAGCGTCAGGCAGACGATTAACCAATAGCGCAAGACCGCTCCTCGCCGCTGGATAAGGGGCCTCGAACCGTTAAGCTCTTTCGGTAACTTGGCCGTAACGCAGCGGCTCGTCCGAGCGGCGCAGAGACACGAATTCAGGCAGGAGTTGCAAATTCGACACAGTTGCGAAATTGATCGCCGGGATGGGGGTCATTCGACAGAGCGAATGCTTTCCCATGGTACGGAGCGTCGTGGCGGCGGGAGCTCTCTTGTGCGCATTCTGATCGTCGAAGACCAGCGCGAGATGGCGGCGCTGATAGCAGACCGCATCAATGATGCGGGATTCGTGACGGACCATGTCGGCGACATCGCCGAGGCGCTGGAGGCGCTACGGACGCGCGATTATCCGCTGGTGCTTCTCGACCGCCGCCTTCCGGACGGGGACTCGATCGGCGCGGTGCCGACGATCCGCGGCTTGCGGCCCGGCATCCGCATCGTCTTCGTCACGGCCCTGCACTCGACGGACGACAAGATCAGCGGCCTCGACGCCGGGGCGGACGACTATCTCTCCAAGCCCTTCGACGCCGACGAGCTGGTGGCGCGCATCAGGGCGAGCCTGCGGCGTCCGGGCGGACGCTCGCAGCCGCCGATCGTCGTCGGTAATCTGTCCTTCGATCTCGAAGCGCGTGAGGCACAAGTCTCCGGACGGCCATTCGTGCTGCACAGGAGGGAATTGCTGCTGCTGGAGTCCCTCGCGCGGCGAGCGGGACGCGCCGTCACCCATGACTCGCTGTTCGAGGATATCTACGGTTTCGGCGAAGCGGCGCAGATTGACGCGCTGAAAATGCTGGTGTCGCGCCTGCGCCAACGCCTCAAGGACCAGGGCGCCGGCGTGGAAATTCACGCCGCGCGCGGCATTGGCTATCTCCTTCGGAAGGCGCGCCCGTGACCGTCGGCCGATCTTTGTCCTCGCGGCTCGTCCTCTCTTGGGTGGCTACGCTCACCATCGTTTTCTTCACTCTTCCGGCGACAGTCTATCTGCCGCTCGCCGCTCTGCGCATCGGCGACATTGCCGAGATCGGCCTCGAGAGCTGGACGACGCGGCGCGCCCGAATTCTCGTCATCGATGCGCTTCGCGCGGACGCGTCCGGGACGAGGCGCATCGAGCTCACGCGCGGCCTCCTCGTCCATATGCAGCGCAACCCGGAATTCCGCTTCGCCGTCTTCGAGCCGAAGGACGGAGGTCTGCTGCCGGGTTCGTCAACGGAACTCGCGTCTCATTTCGCCCCGAGCACCAAGGTCGAGAGCTTCGGCTCGATGTTTCACCTCGCCGACGATCCCAACTCTGACGCGCGCGGCTATGACCGAATAGCGGAGACGCCGATCGGGCGAATGCGGATCATCGTCTATGGCGCGTATTTCCATTGGGACGACGTGCTTCAGCAGCTCTACAATCATCTGAAGCTGATCAATTTTATCGCCTTCATTCCGTTGTGCGCAGCGGTGGCGGCCGTCGCCTGCTTCGTCGTCCGCCGCTGCCTCGCGCCATTGCGGGCGGCGGCAGCCGAGGTCGCTGTGGTCGACGTGAACTCGCTCGACCGCCAGATCGCGTCGATGGATCTGCCAACGGAGGTTCTCCCCTTCGTGGAGGCCGTCAACGACGCTTTCGATCGCGTTCGCGATGGCGTCGAAAGGCACCGCCGCTTCACCGCCAACGCCGCGCACGAATTGCGCACGCCCGTCGCCATTTTGAAGGCGAGAGTGGACAGGCTGAACGACAAGCCGCTCAAACACGACATCGAACGCGACGTGCGCCGAATTCAGACGATCGTCGATCAATTGCTGATTCTGGCGAGGCTCGGCGGAGCCAACAAGAAAAGCGACCGTGAGATCGACCTCGGCCACACAGTGCTGGCGATCACCGCGGACTACATGCCGATCGCCATCGACAATCGCCGCACTATCGAATTCGAGCCCCCGCCCGCGCGGGTTGCAGCGCGGGTCGACGGCTGGGTGGTCGAGAGCGTCGTCGCCAATCTCGTCGAGAACGCCGTGCGCGCGGAGCCCGAGGACGGCACGGTCGTCGTCCGCGTCTTGCCCGGCGCGGTGATCGAGGTCGCCGACCATGGCGACGGTGTTGCGCCCGAAGATCGAGAGCGCATCTTCGAAGCCTTTTGGCGCAAGAATGACGCCTCGCGCGGAGCAGGCCTCGGACTCGCGATCGTGCGCGAGCTGCTCGACGAATTGCATGGTTCTATCGAGGTCCGGACGACCGAAGGCGGCGGAGCGACATTCGTCGTGCGGCTGCCCTCGGCGTGAGCTCGCGGCGCCGCATCGATCTACGTCGGATGGCGGCCGGCTGAAGGACTCGAACTCGCGTTAGGATTTAGCTCGCTCCGCCGGTTCCGGTGATGAGACGGCCGAAAATGAAATCGGCGCCCCGATCGCGCCCGCTCTCGACCTGGAAGCGATAATGTCAGCTATCGGCGTGATCGGACGCCCGCCATTCGGAAGGAACGGGTCTCCTTTGTCCTCCTTCGCCCTCGGGAACAGCTCAGGGGCGCCAGGAGGAGACATTCGCCGCGCCCGCGGACCTTCGCCGCGCCGGACATCCACGGCCTGGCTTGAGGTCTCGTGACGCGTTTCGCCCTCCCCGATCGCGCTGCTTGCTACGCCAAGTCGTCGATGCGTGTCTGCGCACGGCGGCGGTGATACTCGGCGACGGCGCGCGCGATCGGATGCCGTCCGACAGCGAACTCGGCGATGGGCGCCACGAAGATCGCGGAGTCGGCGCAATCGCCGACTTCGACCTGGCACATGAGGTCGAAGGCGTCGCCGGCGTCGAACACATTGGTGACCGTACATCGACGGTCCGAGCCGCGGCGTCGCGCAGCCGCTTTCGACGAAGCCAGCGATCGTCCACGCGGAGGCACCATGAGAGGCAAACATCGTCGAAGCGCTTCCATCAGTCCGTGAGCGTCGGTGGCGCGCGTCCGGCCGACGCCGCCAGAGTCTATTTCTCGAGCAATTTTCCGAGCGACTTTCCCCGGCGAGGGAACGCACGCTATTTCTTCGCGGCCTGCGCCCTCCACGGATCGGAGAAGTGCGGCGAGGTCAGTAGCGTCTCGTTGGAGAGCGCCCACAGAAAGGCGCGCAGATCGGCCTTCTCCTGCGGCGTCAGATCGATCTTGACGATCAGCGCGCTCTTCATCGGACTGACTGCGCTGTCGCCGGCGTTCGGCCTGCTCGCGATGTTCCGTCCGCCGCGCGTGTAAATGTCGACAACCTCCTCGAGCGTCGCAACCGAACCGTCGTGCATATAGTGGGCCGTCACCGCAATGTTACGCAGGCTGGGCGCGTGGAACGTGCGGATCGCCGGTGAGTTTGAAGGCGCCGCGATTAAGCTGCGGATCGCCGCCTTTGCCGTCGGTGTTATAGAGGCCCGCATTGTGGAACGGCGTCTCCTCCTCGCGCGTCTCGGCGCGCACGAACCGATCGTCGAGATTGACGTTGCCGTGACAGTGGTGGCGCTCCGTCTTCTCGCCGAAATAGAGATCGCGCCCGCGCTGCTCCATTTGATCAGAACTCGACCCGCAGCGATCCGAGGAATGTGCGCGGCGTTCCGGTGATGATGTTGAACCGGTTGTTGCCCGAGGAGGGATAGTAGATGACGTCGCCGAGGTTCTTCGCATTGAGCTGCGCGGTCACGGTGAAGCCTTCGATCTTGGTCGTATAGGCGATCATCGCATTGACCAAGGTATAGCCGGGCAGAATGGCGGAATTTGCGTTGTCGATGAACGAGCTCTCGCTCACCGTCACGCCGGCGCCAAGGCTCAAGCCGCGCAATGCGTCGTCGGCGTCGTATTTGATCCATAGATTTCCGTAGTTGCGCGGACTTCCGCCGAGCTTGTAGCCGGCGACGGGAAGCTGCGTGTAAATCTCCGTGGCGGGATTGAGCGGCGAGCCTTCGATCGTGCGGACGTCGTCGTGGGTGTAATTGGCGATGACGCTCCAATGGTGGTCGATGCGGCCGCTGAGATCGAATTCGAAGCCCTGGCTGCGCGCCTTGCCGATGAGCAGCGTGTTCATCGAGTTCCGCGGATCCGCGGTAGGTATATTGGTCTTGGTGATGTCGAAATAGGCCATGGTCAGCGTCATTCGCTTATCGAACAGCTCGGCCTTGACGCCGCCTTCGAATTGCTCCCCCTTCTGCGGAGGCAGCGGCGCGCCCATGGCGTCGGTGTTGTTCGCGCCGAAGGAGCGCGTGAAATTGCCATAGAGCGAGAGCCAGGGAAGCGGCTGATAGAGCAAGCCGATGCGCGGGCTGAACGCCTTGTCGTACTGGTCGGAATAGGAATTGAGCGCCGCGCTGGCGGAGGAGAAGTCCTTATTGATGCCGTATTCCGCCCAATCGTAACGGCCGCCGAGCAGCACATGCGCCGTGTCATCCAGGAAGGAGATCATGTCCTGGCCATAGACGCCCGACCATTTCTGGCCATTGTGAATGTAAAAACCGTTGTTGTAGATCGACTCTGATCCATAGGTCGGCGCATAGAGATTGATGGAGCTGATAGGAGGAAAGAAGTTGTAATATGTCGCATAGACTGGCGTGTAATAGCTGAAGTAATCGTAGCCGACCAAAATCGAATGATCGAGCGGACCCGTCGAGAACTTGCCCTTTAGATCGATGTTTGTCGAAAAGAGCCGATCCGTGAAGCCAGGGTTGACCGTCAGCCATCGGTCGAGAACACCCGTCGACTCGTTGAAGCCGCTCGGATAGCCGTTCATCGTTCGATAGGCGACGCTCGAATAGCTCAGCCGGTTGGTGAGGCTCCAGCTCGGCGCGAAATCATAGGTCCAGTCATAGGCAATCCGCTTCTTGTCGAAATGATTGGGGTTGGACGTCGTGATCGACGCCGGCGAAAGATAGCGGCTGATCGGAATGGACGCCGGGCTTCCTCCGACAGCGGGGAGGATGGGAAAGTCATCGACCCAGGTGCGGTTCTGATATTCGAAATCGATGTTCATCCGAAATTGCTCGATCGGACGAAAAGTGACCGTCGGCGCGATCAGCACATTCCGATCGGTAACGAAGTCGCGATACGAATCTGTGCGATAATATTCTCCATTCAAGCGATATAGCACGGATTTGTCCGCTGTGACCGGTCCCGTCATGTCGACCGTCGTGCGTGTCAATCCGAAGGATCCGATCTGTTCTTGGACCGAGTAATAATACCAACTCTCTGAGAGGCCGACTCACGTGTGGGATTCCCGAATCGGCTGAAATTTGATTCGACCAGGCGAACACATGGAGGTTCGCCATGGCGGCGGCGATTGGGCTTCGAGGCGATTATGACGCGCGCTCCTTGC
>NZ_DATBQF010000065.1:0-6978 GCF_036560965.1 Methylosinus sp.
AGGTGCGCCAGCCGCAAAACGGCATCGCCACCTCGCCCGGCGCGGCGCGCGCGATCGCCGACGAGATCGGCTACCCGGTCGTCATCCGCCCGTCTTACGTGCTTGGCGGACGCGCCATGGAAATCGTGCGCGATGGCGCGCAACTCGATCGTTACGTCGCGAGGCTCGCCGGCGATCTCGACCGGCCGAGCGAGCTGGTGGTGTCGAAGAAGAGCCCGCTGCTGATCGACCGCTATTTGTCCGATGCCACCGAAGTGGACGTCGATTGCCTCTGCGACGGCAAGGATACCTTCATCGCCGGCATCATGGAGCACATCGAGGAGGCCGGCATTCATTCCGGCGATTCGGCCTGCGCCTTGCCGCCGTATTCGCTGAACGAGAAGACGATCGCCGAACTGGAGCGGCAGACGCGCGCGCTGGCGCTGGCGCTCAATGTCGGCGGACTAATGAACGTGCAGTACGCGATCAAGGACGGCGAGATTTACGTGCTGGAGGTCAATCCGCGCGCCTCGCGCACCGTGCCCTTCGTCGCCAAGGTGGTCGGCGCGCCGATCGCCAAGATCGCGGCGCGAATCATGGCCGGCGAGTCGCTGTCGACCTTCACCCTGCCCTCGCGCGCGCCCAATCATGTGGGCGTGAAGGAATCGGTGTTCCCCTTCGCGCGCTTCCCGGGCGTCGACACGGTGCTCGGGCCGGAGATGCGCTCGACCGGCGAGGTCATCGGCCTCGACCGCAGCTTCGAGGCGGCTTTCGCCAAGAGCCAGCTCGGCGCCGGCGCCAAGGTGCCCCGGCAGGGGACCCTCTTCGTCTCGGTGCGCGACGCCGACAAGCCCCGCGTCCTGGCCGCGGTCCAGCAGCTGGCGAGCCTCGGCTTCACCGTGGTCGCCACCGGCGGCACGGCGCGCTACCTCCAGGAGCAGGGCGTCCCGGCGCAAAAGCTCAACAAGGTCTCGGAAGGGCGCCCGCATATCGTGGACGCCATCAAGAACGGCTCCGTTCAGCTGGTGTTCAACACGACGGAAGGCGCCCAGGCGTTGGCGGATTCTCGTTCCTTGCGCCAAGCTGCGCTATTGCATAAAGTCCCCTATTATACGACTCTGTCCGGCGCGATCGCAGCGGCCCAGAGCATCAGGGCCTATGTATCGGGAGATCTCGAAGTCCGCGCCCTTCAGGACTATTTCGCGTCGGACGCGTAAACGCGCGCGCGCGAATCAGTGAAGGCCGCCGCATTCGCGGCTCGTTCATGTCGAGGAACAGTCCGACCGTACGCCGCAGTTTTCGCTGGTCCGGCGGACGCCGGGATTTTTTTTGACCGGGTCAGGACACATCCAGGAGCGAAAGAGCAAGAGATGGTGGACAAGGTGCCCATGACCGCCGGCGGCTACGCTGCTCTCGACCAGGAGCTGCGTCAGCGCCAGCAGACCGAACGTCCGCGCATCATCCAGGCGATCGCCGAGGCGCGCGCCCATGGCGATCTGTCCGAGAACGCCGAATATCACGCGGCCAAGGAAGCGCAATCGCTGAACGAGGGCCGCATCGCCGACCTCGAGGACAAGCTGTCGCGCGCCGAGGTGATCGACGTTTCCAAGCTCACCGGCAATACGGTGAAATTCGGCGCGACGGTCACGGTCGTCGACGAGGACACCGAGGAGGAGAAGGCCTATCAGATCGTCGGCGAGCCCGAGGCCGATGTGAAGAACGGCCGCGTCTCCATCGCCTCGCCCATCGCCCGCGCGCTGATCGGCAAGAAAGCCGGCGACACGGTCGAGGTGAAGACGCCCGGCGGCGGCAAGAGCTATGAGATTTTGAAGGTCGCCTTCGTCTGAGGACAACCAGCGCGCTCCCCTTCTCCCACTCGTGGGAGAAGGGGACCCTCGCATCAGCGAGGGTCGGATGAGGGCGCCTCCCGCAGGCCAATATTCTCACGAGCGGCATGGGCCCTCATCCGACCCCGTTTCACGGGGCCACCTTCTCCCGCGAGCGGGAGAAGGGAGAGCCCAAACAGCCTGGGTTCTCTCCGACGGCCGCGCCGGGCATGAGGCCCAGAGCCTCGGCATAGCGGACGCCATCGGCCTCTCTCCACGCCTCATTCGCCTCGCTCCCCACGGGCTCATCGCCGCGCTCGCGCCCTTCGGCCCGATCGACCCGCGCGAGGCGAAGCTCTTCGCCCCGCCCTACCCCGATCTCGTCATCGCCTGCGGCCGGCGGACCATTCCCTATCTCCGCCATGTGAAGCGCGCCTCCGGCGGCGCGGTCTTCACCGTCTATGTGAACCGCCCGGCCAGCGGGCTCGGGACGGCGGACGTCATCGTCGCGCCGCGTCATGATGGGCTCGTGGGGGAAAATGTCATCGCCCCGCTCGCGCCGGCGAATCGGCTGACGCCGCAGCGACTGGCCGAAGCGCGTGGAGCGCTCGACCCGCGCGTCGCGGCGCTGCCAGAGCCGAGAGTGGGGCTGCTCATCGGCGGGGATAGTCGACATTTTCGGTTTTCGGAGCGGGATGCGGAGCGGCTTCTCGCCGCCATCGGCGCCATGTTGGACGACGGGTGGAACATTGCGGCGACCGTCTCCCGACGGACGCCGGCGCGGCTCGTCGAGGCGTTGCGCGCGCGGCTCGGCGGCGCTCATCCGACCCTCGCTGACGCGAGGGCTGCCGTCTCCCGCGCGCGGGAGACGGAGACCCGCGCCTTTCTCTGGGCGGGGGACGGCGAGAATCCTTATCTCTCCATTCTCGCCGGCTCGCAGGCGTTGGTGGTGACGGCCGACAGCGTCAATATGGTCGCCGAGGCGGCCGCGACCGGCGCGCCGGTTCATGTCTTCGAGCCCGAGGGCGGCTCCGCCAAGATCGCCGCCTTTCTCGACGCGCTCGAGCAGCGCGGGGCGCTCAGGCGCTGGCGCGGGCGGCTCGAGCATTGGCGATACGAGCCGCTGAACGAGACGCCGGCCATCGCCGCGGAGATCGCCCGCCGCTACGCGACCTTCCGCCAGGCGGCCCCCGTATTGCTTCATGGCTCGCGCGCTTCGTAATAGATTCGCGAATCGCCCGAAGCTCACGAGCGGTTGCGGCGCAACGCATAATGGCTAGATTGCGCCCATCCGAACGCGCCGCGCCGTCCGCGCGGAGACTTTCGCAAAAGGCCTCTTCTTCATGTCCGCAGACGATAAAGGCCGCCTGCACGCCCGCGTCATCGTGCTGGGGTCCGGTCCCGCCGGCTACACCGCCGCGATCTACACCGCGCGCGCCATGCTCGAGCCCGTGGTCATCGCCGGCTTCGACCAGGGCGGCCAGCTCATGATCACCACAGACGTGGAGAACTACCCCGGCTTCGCCGAGCCGATCCAGGGCCCCTGGCTGATGGACCAGATGCGCGCCCAGGCCGAGCATGTCGGCGCCAAGCTCGTCTCCGACCATATCGTCGAGGCCAGGCTCGGTCAGCGCCCTTTCGAGCTGCTCGGCGATTCGGGGACGCTCTACACGGCGGACGCGCTGATCATCGCCACCGGGGCCAAGGCCAAATGGCTGGGCATTCCCAGCGAGGAGGCGTTCAAGGGCTATGGCGTCTCGGCCTGCGCCACCTGCGACGGCTTTTTCTTCCGCGGTAAAAAAGTGCTGGTCGTCGGCGGCGGCAACACCGCCGTCGAGGAGGCGCTCTATCTCTCGCAGATCGCGGCCGAGGTGACGGTCTTGCATCGCCGCGATTCGTTCCGCGCCGAGCGCGTGCTGCAGGAGCGGCTCGCGGCGCGGCCGAATGTCAAAATCCTGTTCGACCATGCGATCGACGAGATTTTGGGCGGCAGCGCCCCGCCCTCGGTCACGCAGACCCGCGTGAAGAATGTGAAGACCGGCGCGACCCAGACGCTCGACGTCGACGGCGTGTTCATCGCCATCGGCCATCAGCCGGCCTCGGAGCTGTTCGTCGGGCAGCTGGAGCTGAAGCCCTCGGGCTACATCCATGTGGAGCCGGGCACGACCAACACCAATATTCCGGGCGTGTTCGCGGCCGGCGACGTGGCCGACGAGACCTATCGTCAGGCGGTGACGGCGGCCGGCCTCGGCTGCATGGCGGCGCTGGACGTCGAGCGATTTCTGCTCGAGACGCCGGCCCATGCCAGCGACGCGCTCGCCTCCGAGGAGCCGTTGTGAGAGCAGCCGAGTCTCCACCTTCCCCTTCAGGGGGAGGTGGAAAAACGCCTCGTTTCCGCCCACATGAGAAATAGATAAATCGATGCCGGATCTTCTCCTCGAACTCTTCAGCGAAGAAATCCCCGCCCGCATGCAGCGTCAGGCGGCCGATGATCTTCAGCGGCTCGTCTGCGGGGCGCTCGCCGAAAAAGGCCTCGCCTATGAGGGCGCGACCGCCCATGCGACGCCGCGCCGGCTGGCGCTGCATATCGCCGGCCTGCCCGGCCGCCAGCCCGATGTGCGCGAGGAGAAGAAGGGCCCGCGCGTCGGCGCGCCCGAGGCCGCCATTCAGGGCTTTCTGAAGAGCGCCGGCCTCGCCTCGATCGACGCGGCGAAGATCGAGAAGGACCCCAAGAAGGGCGAGTTCTACGTCGCCGTCATCGAGCGCGCCGGACGCGAGACGATCGAGGTTTTGGCGGAAACGCTGCCGGCGATCGTCAAGAGCTTTCCCTGGCCCAAGTCCATGCGCTGGGGCGCGGCCTCCGCGCGGCTCGACGCGCTGCGCTGGGTGCGCCCGCTGCAATCCATTCTCGCCACTTTCGGCACGGAGATGGAGACGCCGGATGTGGTGCGCTTCTCGGTCGAGGGAATCGAGAGCGGCGCTATCGCCCACGGTCATCGTTTCATGGCGCCGGCGAGCTTCGCGGTGAAGCGCTTCGACGATTACGTTCCCGCGCTGGAAAAGGCGAAAGTCGTGCTCGACGCCGCCCGGCGGCGCGACATCGTGCTGCATGACGCGCGCAATCTCGCCATGGCGCAGGGGCTCGAGCTGGTCGAGGACGCCGCGCTGCTCGAGGAGGTCGCCGGCCTCGTCGAATGGCCGGTGACGCTGATGGGCGCTTTCGACGAGCGCTTTCTCACCATTCCGCCGGAGGTCATTCGCGCCACCATTCGCGTCAATCAGAAATGCTTCGTGCTGAAGCGGCCGGACGGCGGCCTCGCCAATCGCTTCATCCTCGTCGCCAACATAGAGGCGAGCGACGGCGGCGCGACGATCGTCGGCGGCAATCAGCGCGTCATCGCCGCGCGGCTGTCGGACGCGAAATTCTTCTATGAGACCGATCTGAAGACGAAGCTCGAGGAGCGCCTGCCCAAGCTCGACAACATCGTCTTCCACGAGAAGCTAGGCACGCAGGGCGAGCGCGTGAAGCGCATCGCGGCGCTGGCGCGTGAGCTGGCGCCGATCGTCGGCACCGATCCCGAGAAGGCCGCACGCGCGGCGACGTTGGCGAAAGCCGATCTCGTGACCGAGATGGTCGGCGAGTTCCCCGAGCTTCAGGGCCTCATGGGCCGCTATTACGCGG
Organism: Methylosinus sp.; assembly: GCF_036560965.1. Lineage (NCBI taxonomy): Bacteria > Pseudomonadati > Pseudomonadota > Alphaproteobacteria > Hyphomicrobiales > Methylocystaceae > Methylosinus > Methylosinus sp. The sequence goes on from NZ_DATBQF010000065.1 coordinate 5,488, forward strand.
CGGCGCAGGGCGAGGACGCCGAGGTCGCCGCGGCGCTGGAGGAACATTACAAGCCGCAGGGACCGGCGGACCGCATTCCGACCAGCCCCGTGTCCATCGCCGTGGCGCTCGCGGATAAGCTCGACACTCTGGTCGGCTTTTGGGCCATCGACGAGAAGCCGACCGGGAGCAAGGACCCTTATGCGCTAAGGCGCGCGGCGTTGGGAGTCATCCGAATCGTTCTCGAAAACTCGCTTCGCCTTCACCTCGGAACGATAGCCTATCTGCAGATATTGCGCGTCGACAGGGAACGTCGCGCGAGGGAACTGCATGAGCTTCGCGCTGGTGCGGCAGAGCTTGGCGCGCGCTTAACTCCTGAGACTATCATTAGTAAGCAAACGCTCGACCTCTGGCAGCAAGACGCGCGAACTTACGACCTCCTCTCTTTTTTCATCGACCGCCTAAAAGTCTACTTGCGCGACCGGGGGGCGCGATACGATCTTATTGACGCGGCCTTAGGGGCGATATCCACTTTCCAGGGGACGCCCCAGCACCAGGACGATCTCGTCATGATCACCACCAAGGTCGAAGCCCTCTCCAAATTCCTCGACACCGACGACGGCAAGAACCTGCTCGCCGGCTATCGCCGCGCCGTCAACATTCTAAAAATCGAGGAGAAGAAGGACGGCGCCGGCGCCTATGACCATCACCACGCGCCGAACCTGCGGATCGAACCGCAAGAGCACAAGCTCGCCGTGGCGATCGCGCGCGCGCGCGAGGAAACGACCGAGAAGCTGCACAAGGAAGATTTTGAAGGCGCCATGCACAGTTTGGCGAAGCTGCGGGAGCCAGTCGACGCCTTCTTCGATCACGTGACAGTCAACGCGGAGAACAAGGACCTGCGCCTCAACCGCCTGCGCCTGCTCAACGAACTGCGCGTCGTGATGCTCGGCGTCGCGGATTTTGGCAAGGTCGCGGGAGACGGCGGCGCGGCGTGAGCGGGCGTCGTTTGGGTTGAAGCTGCGAGAGCCCTCATCCGACCCTTGCTACGCAAGGGCCACCTTCTCCCACAAGTGGGAGAAGGGAGCGCCCCTACTATACTTGTTATTGAATTTATTGGCCTTTTTTCTCTTCGCCTCCCCCGCCCTCGCCCAATCCGCTCCGCTGCCGGTCGTCGCGAGCTTCTCGATTCTCGGCGATTTCGTGCGCGAGGTCGGCGGGAACGGCGTCGAGGTCTCCACCATCGTCGGGCCGAACGGCGACGCCCATGTCTACGAGCCGACGCCCGCCGATGGGCGCAAGCTCGCGGGAGCGCGGCTGGTTTTCGTCAATGGGCTCGCCTTCGAGGGTTGGATCGACCGGCTCATCGCCGCCTCGAAAACCAAGGCGCGAATCGTCACGGTCAGCGCGGGCGTCGCCCCGCGCCACAATGAGGAAGGGCTCGACCCGCACGCCTGGCAGGATGTCGCCAACGCGCGCCGTTACGTCGAGAACATCCGCGACGCGCTTGCC
>NZ_DATBQF010000066.1:0-2362 GCF_036560965.1 Methylosinus sp.
TTACCGAAGAGGCTTGTCTTTCTTGCCGGGCGTGCGGACGGGACCAAACCCCCTTCCAAACGATGGCTATCCAGATGACCGTCATGCGCGTCATGCGCATTTCTGTCTTCATTGGATCGCCGACGGCGCATCACCGGATCGGTGTCGCAGGGCATAGCCCGCGGCGTCGATCTTGAGGATTGCGGACTTACAACGTTCGTCGCGTCTCCAACGCGCGCGAGCGAAGGACGTCTGCTGTCCACCGAAGCCTGTTTCTTGGCGCGGCCTGGCCCGCGCCCTTCGTTGGGGGATGCCGCGATGACGGATCGTATCCAGGAATTTTTGCGCGCGCGCCGTCTTGAAGGCCGCGACATTGGCCCGTGCCTCGTCGTCGATCTCGACGTCGTGCGCGACAATTACCGCGCCTTCGCCAAGGCGCTGCCCGACACGCGCGTCTTCTATGCGGTGAAGGCCAATCCGGCGCCGGAGGTGCTCTCCCTGCTAGCGACGCTGGGCTCGTGCTTCGACACGGCCTCGGTCGCAGAGATCGAAATGTCGCTGGCCGCCGGCGCGAGCCCCGACCGAATCAGCTTCGGCAACACGATCAAGAAGGAGCGCGATATCGCCCGCGCCTATGCGCTGGGCGTGCGGCTGTTCGCGGTCGATTGCGAGGCCGAGGTCGAGAAGATCGCCCGGGCGGCGCCCGGCTCCAAGGTGTTCTGCCGCATTTTGTGCGACGGCGCCGGGGCCGAATGGCCGCTGTCGCGCAAATTCGGCTGCGCGCCGGAGATGGCGCCGCGGGTGCTGGAACACGCCCACGCGCTCGGCCTCGCCGCTCATGGCGTGTCGTTCCATGTCGGCTCGCAGCAGCGCAATCCGCGCATGTGGGACGGCGCGCTGGCGTCGGCGTCGGCGATTTTTCGCGAACTCGCGGAGCGCGGCATTCAGTTGCAGATGGTCAACCTCGGCGGCGGCTTCCCGACCAAATATCTCAATAACGTGCCGGCGGTGAAAACCTACGGCAATGTGATCTTTCGCGCGCTGTCCAAGCATTTCGGCAACCAGATCCCCGAAACGATCATCGAGCCGGGGCGCGGCATGGTCGGCAACGCCGGCGTGATCGAGGCGGAAGTGGTGCTGATCTCGAGGAAGTCGCAAGAGGACACGCTGCGCTGGGTCTATCTCGACATCGGCAAGTTCAACGGCCTCGCCGAGACCACCGACGAGATGATTCGCTATCCGATCCGCACCGAGTTCGACGGCGACGCCGCTGCTCCTTGCGTGATCGCGGGGCCGAGCTGCGATTCGATCGACGTGCTTTACGAGAAGGAGCCGTATGCCCTTCCCGTGAGTCTCGAGATCGGCGCCAAGGTGCTGATCGAGGGGACGGGCGCCTATACGACGACCTATTCCTCGATCTGCTTCAACGGCTTCGCGCCGTTGGAATCCTTCGTGATCTGAGCGGTCTTTCTTCCGAGCGGGAGAGAGTCTTGAAACCCTTCATTCCCCCTGTCCCGGCCGGCCGGCGCTGCTTTGTCCAGCGCGAGGCGCGAGGGTCGCTTGTCTTCCGATGGAGGCAGTGATGACCTTTGATCTTGCCCTTCACGCCGCTCCCCAAGCGGCTTTCGCGCCCGCCCGCTTCGTCATCGACGACGAATCGCCGGATGATGTTTTCGCGCGCGAAAAGCTGCTCGACGCCTGCTTCGGGCCGGCGCGCTTCCTGAAGACCTGCGAGAAGCTGCGCGCCGGGCGCCTTCCGGCGCGCGGGCTGGCGCTCGCGGCGCATGACGGCGCGCGGCTCGTCGCGACCTTGCGGCTGTGGCCGATCCAGGCGGGGCCGGGGCGCGCGGCGCTGCTGCTCGGGCCGCTCGCGGTGGCGAGCGATTATCGCTCGCTCGGCCTGGGCGCCGCGATGATCGAGACTGGGCTCGACCGCGCACGCGCGAAAAATCACCGCGCCGTGCTGCTGGTCGGGGACGAGCCCTATTACCGGCGCTTCGGCTTCGAGCGGGCGTTGACCGAAGGTCTCGTCATGCCGGGATGGGTGGACGAGGCGCGTTTCCTTGGCAAGGAGCTGGCGCCGGGCGCGCTGCGCGGGGCTCAAGGACGGGTCGGCGCGGCGGGCGCGCGGGCGCCGCTCGGGAACGAGGGGCCGCTCGCGCTCAGGGCGGCGGCGTAAGGGGGGCGCGGGAAGCCGCGCGCGGCAAAATTTCTGCTGCATCGCCGTTCTCCCATGCTATACAGCGGCGCGACGCGCCGGCCGAAGGGTGTCCTTAGGGGGCGCCCTTTTCTGCTATATGGGTTATTGAAGATGGGCTGTAGCGCGTCCGAACGACGGCCGTCGCGGGCGTGGCGGAACTGGTAGACGCGCCGGATTTAGGTT
>NZ_DATBQF010000067.1:0-21543 GCF_036560965.1 Methylosinus sp.
AGCGTGATCGAGGACTCGGGAGACCCCTACGGCCTCTCCTTCAACCGCAGCATCACCGTGCGCGGCGTCTCCGATTTCTTTCTGGCGCGAACCATCAACGGATTGCCCATCCAAGGCATCGTCGGCGGCGCCGATCTGTTCGATCTCGACGACATCGGCCGCGTCGATCTCTATCGCGGAAGCGTTCCCGCCAATCAGGGCCTCGGCTTCGCCAACGCCGCCGGCGCGCTCGACCTCAACCTCCTTCCGCCCAAGGAGAAATTGAGCGGGACGATCTCGCAGGGCGCAGGCTCCAACGGTTTTCACCGCACTTTCGCGCGCATCGACTCCGGGCGTCTGCCGACTGGAACCTCCTTCTTCATCTCCGGCTCCGTCTCCGACGCCGAGAAATGGAAGGGCGAGGGCGACGCGCGGCGCAAGAATGTCGCCTTCGGCCTCACTCAATCGCTCGGCGACCAGCTCGAGGTCTCCGTCTACGGCGTCCACAACGACCAGAAGGCGAACAGCTACATGCCGTTGACCTTCGCGCAGACGCAAAACCTCGGCGCGACGGCCTTTTTCGACTATAATACGAGCTTCACCGGCAAATCGGCCGTCGACGCGAGCTATTACACATTCAATCGCACGCGCTATGTCACCAACGCCATCTTCGCGGAGATCGCCTATCATATCGATCCGACGCAATCGATCGTTCTGAAGCCCTATTACTGGCGCAATACGGGCTATGCGCTGGCGACCTCCGGCGCGAGCGACCGTCTGTGGCCGGTCAGCAACTACAATCTCGGCGGCACGATCGAATATCGCAAGCATCTGCCCTGGGACGCCGATTTCATGCTCGGCTTCTGGGGACAGTCGGCGGAGCCGGAGCCTCCGCCGCTGCATCAGAAACTCTATACGGTGACGCCGCTCGGCACGCTGAATTTCGGCAGCTGGTCCACGCTCGCGACGAGCGACACGCATAAATTCGTGAGCCCTTACACGCAATATACGCAGACCTTCGGAGCGACGACCGTCTCCGGCGGACTGCGCCTGCACATAGAGGGCACGCCCCACATGCAATATTTCAGCCGAACCGGCCTGCCGGACGTCACTTACGACGATGTGTGGGCCTTCCATCCGGCGCCGGACGCCAACGCCGGCGCGCCGGCGCTGACCTATTACGAATGGCTCCCCAATCTCGGCGTGCGCCACCGTCTCTCCGAGGAATGGAGCGCCAACGCCAGCTATTCCCGCAAGGTCGGCCGCCCGGACTGGGGTCCGCAGGCGAGCTCCTTTCTCGGCGCCGAGGCGGCCTTCCTCGCGAAGGGAATCACGCTCGCGACGCTCATGGGGCGGATTCGGCCCGAGACTGTCGACGCCGTCGATGTCGGGCTGCGCTATCAGACCGGCGACGTGACCATCGCGCCCACCTTCTTCGGCTTCTGGACGCACAAGAAAGAAGTGCTCGTCTATGATCCCGCCGTCGGGCAGAGCTATTATCAGAGCAACGCCGCGACCGTCGGCCGCGGCTTCGAGCTCGAGGCGAATTGGAAGACGACCGACTGGCTGACGCTCACCGGCAGCGCGACGATCGCCGCCGAGACCTATGTCGCGAACATCACCGCCGGCTCGTCCTCCGTGATGCAGATCGGCGGCAAGCAGACGCCCTATACGCCGCGCTATCAGGCCAAGCTCGCGGCGACCTTTCACCGCGACGGCTTCGAGATCACGCCGATCTTCCGCTTCAACAGCACGCGCTACGGTCTCGCCGACAACACGCAGGCGGTCAGCCCTTATGCGCTCGTCGACATAAACGCATCCTATGAATTCGGCTCCAAGCTCGGCCTGACGCCGATGACCGTCTCGGCGGGCGTGACCAATCTCTTCGATCATCGCTATATCAGCGCGATCTCCGTCAATGAGACCAATCTGAACAGCACCTCCTATTACGTCGGCGCGCCGCGGACGATCTTCGCCGGCGTTTCGGCGTCATTCTGAAAAGCGCCGGATCGAGGAGCGCTCATGTCGTCGCATCTTCTGCGCATCGTCTGCTTCGCCGTGGTCCTGCTCGTCTCGGCCGTCGCGGGCGAATGTCGGACGATCGTCGACATGGACGGACGCAGCGTGACGCTGCCCGAGAAAATCTCGCGCATCGTCACGCTCGGGCCGGTTCCTGTTCTCAACGGCTTTCTCTTCGCCTTCGGCCGGCAGCAATCGATCGTCAATGGGCTGCCGAGCGAGCTGGCGCGAAAATTCCAATTCGTCTTCGCGCCGGATCTCGCGAAACGCCCCATCGTGCAAAGCTCGGCGAGCGGTCTCGCGACCGAGGACATAATCGCGCTGCGCCCCGATCTCGTGCTGACGATGGACCGCGCGACGACCGACAAGCTCGGGAGCCTCGGCCTGCCGGCGGTGCTGTTGAAATGGCGGGAGCCGGACGACATCAAGCGGCTGATGGCGCTTCTCGGCGACATTCTCGACCAGAAAAGCGTCGCCGCGGATTATGTTCGCTATTTCGACGCCACGCTCGCGCGGATCGCGGCGACGCTCGGCCCTGTCGAGGCGTCGACGCGTCCGCGCGTGCTCTATGTGAATTATCGACGCCTCACGCAGCCGCATCGAATCGCCGAATGGTGGATTCCGCATGGCGGCGGCCGCAGCCTGACCGACGACGGCCGCGACCAGGAGAGCGTCACCTTCTCGCTCGAGCAAATGATCGCCTGGGATCCGCAAGTGCTGATCGTCGCCGATCGCGGCGAGCGCGATCTGGCGATGGCGGAGCCGCGGTTGCGTGACGTCGCGGCCGTGCGCGACAAGCGGGTGCATGTCGCGCCGGCGGGCGCGCATCTTTGGGCGAATCGGACGATCGAGCAGCCGCTCACCGTCCTTTGGGCGGCCTCTATTCTCCATCCCGAGACATTTTCGCGCGCGATGCTCGAAAGCGAGATGCAATCCTTCTACGATCGCTTCTTCCATATCTCTCTGTCCAAAGAGCAGCTCGATGAAATATTGGCGGGCTCTCCCGGCCGCTGACGTCGAAGGACGCCGGCTGCTGCTCGCGCTGGTCGCGGCGCTCGTCGCGCTGATCGTGGCGTCGCTGGCGATCGGCCGCTATCCGCTGTCGCTGGCGACGATCGCCGACACGCTTCTGGGCCGCGGCGACGGCTCGCAGAGCAGCGCGACGGCCGAGACGATCTTGCTCCTCGTTCGCCTTCCGCGCGTCGCGACGGCGGTGATGGTGGGCGCCGGACTGTCCCTGGCGGGGGCGGCCTTTCAGACGGTGTTTCGCAATCCCATGGCCTCGCCCTCGCTGCTCGGCGTCTCCGCCGGCGCCGGCTTCGGCGCGTCGCTCGCGCTGCTGTTCCATCTTCCGACGATCGCCGTCGAAGGCGCGGCCTTCATCGGCGGGCTCGCCGCCGTCGTCGCCTCCTTCCTCGCCGCGAGCAGCGTCAGGGGCAATTCGCTCATCACCCTCATTCTCTGCGGCATGGTGATGTCGGCCTTGTTTCAGGCGATGATCTCCCTGGTCAAATATGTCGCCGATCCGGTCGACACGCTCGCGACCATCACCTTCTGGCTGATGGGAAGCCTGGCCAAGGCCGATGCCGCCGATGCGGCGACGGTGGCGGCTCCCGTTCTTCTCGGCGGCGCCACTCTGTTCGCGCTGCGATGGCGCATCAGCCTGCTCGCGCTCGGCGAGCATGAGGCGGCGGCGCTCGGAGCCGATGTCGCGCGGCTCAGAACCATCGTCATTCTCTGCGCGACGGCGATGACGGCGGCGACGGTCTGCGTCGCGGGGATCGTCGGATGGGTCGGGCTGCTGGTTCCGCATATCGCGAGAATGCTGTTCGGCATGGAGCCCGGCCGCGCCATGATCGCGACAGCGACATTGGGCGCGCTCTTCGCGCTCGCCGTCGACGATGTCGCGCGCTCGGCCTCGGTGATCGAAATTCCGCTCGGCGTCATGACGGCGGTGATCGGCGCGCCTTTCTTCCTCTTTCTGGTGATGCGGACCCGCAACGAGCAATGGTCGTGACCGCCGCCATAGAGATCGTCGATCTCTCCTTCCGTCGCGCGCCCGGGCGTGAGCGCGTCCTCGATTCGATCTCGCTCTCGGCGCGCGCCGGCGAATTGCTCGTCCTGCTCGGCCCCAATGGCGCCGGCAAGAGCACGCTCGTTCATTGCCTGCTGGGCCTCGCGACGCCGGAACAGGGGCGTGTCCGCGCGCTCGGCGACGACCTCCACGGCCTCGGCCGCCGCGAGATCGCCAAGCGCATCGCCTATGTGCCGCAGGCGGGACACAGCGCCTTCGCCTTCACCGTGCAGCAAATGGCGCTGATGGGCCGCGCCGCTCATATGGATGGCGTCGGATCGCCCTCGCCGCAGGACCATGAGATCGTGCGGCGCGCCCTGATCGACATCGGCGTCGACCATCTGCGGAAGAAGCCCTTCACGCAGATTTCCGGCGGCGAGCGCCAGCTCGTGCTGATCGCGCGCGCCGTCGCCCAGGACGCGCCGATCATCGTCATGGACGAGCCGACCTCCAGCCTCGATCTCGGAAATCAGGGCCGCGTGCTGACGCTGATGAAAAATCTCGCGGCGGCCGGAAAGACCGTCGTCATGACGACGCATCTGCCCGATCAGGCGTTCAATCTCCGCGCGCGCGTCGCGCTGCTTCGCGGCGGAAGGCTGATCGCCGAAGGGACGGCCGCCGAGGTCTGCGACCGCGACTCCATGAGCCGGCTCTATGGCGCTCCCATGCTGAGGCTCGCCGCCGATGATGCGAGAGACGTCGTCGCTTTCGCGCCCGACCTCGACTGAAGCCCCGCCTCGACGAGCGGCCGCGCGTCACGGGCCAGCAGCGTGAGCGATTTCTCCAGCAGCGGGAGCGGCAGAAAGCCGAAAAAAGCGCTCAACGCATTGAGGTAGGTGATTCCGAGCTCGTCGTGCAATGCGAGCATCGCGCGCGCGCAGGTCTGCGGCGAGCCGACGATGACCATGTCGCGATAGAAATTCTCGGGCTCGAGGTCCGCCTCCGCGACGACGCCCTTGCGATTGAACAGGCCGAAGCCGCGCAAGCGCGCGGTCAGCTTCTCGATCGTCGGCCACAGCTCCTCGCGCGCGCTTTCATCGGTCTCGCTCACATAGACGAAGCGGCCGAAGGGCGCGCCGGCCGGATCGCCGCCCGCTTCGACATAGGCCTTCATCAAACGCCGCTGATTGGCCATGCTGGTGATGCCATGGCAAATGAGCGCATGGCCCTCGCGCGCCGCCCAGGCGGCCGTCTCATCCGTGTAGGTTCCCATGAAGATCGGCGGATGCGGACGCTGGACCGGCTTCGGCTCCACGGAGAACGCGTTCTCGCCGATCGCGATCTTCTCGTCGCTCCAGGCCTTCACGATCAACGCCAGATTGTCGCGGAACAGATCATTGACCTTGTCCGCCGGAACGCCATAGACCTCGAGATAGCGCCCATTGCCGCCGCGCGAAACGCCGAAATCGACGCGGCCGTTCGACAGAACGTCGAGCGTCGCGATCTCTTCGGCCAGGCGTATCGGGTGATGCAACGCCAGCAGCAGCACAGAGAAGCCGACGCGCAATCGCCGCGTGCGCGCCAGAATCGCCGCGGCCAGAGCGATGGGAGAATGGCAGCGCCGCCCCTCCACCTCGATGATGCTGCCCTGGAAATGCTCCTCATTGATCCAGATCGCGTCGAAGCCGAGCGCCTCGACCATCTCGGCGAGATCGAGCAATTGCGATGTCGACACCGACTCGAGCCCGCCGCCGCAGCCTGAAAGACCGATACGGAAACGCGTCGTCGAAGGATCAGTTTCGTTCGATGCGCTCGCAGAGCTCTGCGCGCCGTCGGGGATCGGGATCGCCGATCCGCTCGCCTCGTGGATCAACCGACCCTCCCACTCGTTATGTCATAGTTTTATATATTGCTTCGACTCCACGCTCAAGCGCAGTTTGCGCCGAGGCGATCCCGCGCAGCCGAGATCGCAAGCGGGTTTCAGCGTGGAACGTCGTAGACGGCCCGGGCTTTGCTTCGTATGAGAGCAGCCCCCTCGTCGATCCACCGACGGACTGCCGAACACTTTCGCGCCGAGCGAGAAAGGTCGATATCTTGAGCCGATCCGTCGCCGACAGGCCGGCAGCCGGCGCTCCCGAATTTCCGGTGCTGGGCGCGATCAGCTTCTGCCATTTCTTGAACGATATGATGCAATCGCTCCTGCCGGCGGTCTATCCGCTGCTGAAAGGCGGCTTCGATCTCGATTTCGGGCAGATCGGCCTGCTCACCCTCACCTATCAGATCACCGCCTCGCTGCTGCAGCCTCTTGTCGGCCTCTATACCGACCGTCGGCCGCAACCCTATTCGCTGGTCGTCGGCATGGGCTCGACCTTGTGCGGACTTTTGGCGCTGGCCTTCGCGCCGAGCTATCCGGCTCTGCTGGCCGCGGCGATGCTGATGGGCGTCGGCTCCTCCATCTTCCATCCCGAATCCGCGCGCATCGCCCGCATCGCCTCGGGAGGCGCGCATGGGCTCGCGCAATCGCTCTTCCAGGTCGGCGGCAATTTCGGCGCGTCGCTCGGGCCGCTGCTGGCGGCTTTCTTCATCTTGCCGCGCGGACAGAGCAGCCTCGCCTGGTTCGCGCTCGCGGCGCTCGGCGGCATGGGCGTGGTGACGGCTCTCGGACATTGGTTCCGCAGCAATGGCCATGCAAGGCCGCCGTCCGGCGTCTCGCATGGGAGCTCGGGCCTTTCCGCGCGGCAGCGTCGCCGCGCGCTCGCGGTTCTGGTCGCGCTGATGTTCTCGAAATTCGTCTATCTGGCGGGCCTCAGCAATTATTATGTCTTCTATCTGATGAGCCGCTTCGACACGACGGCGCAGGAGGCGCAAGTCTATTTGTTCGTCTTCCTCGCCACCTCCGCCGGAGGCACTGTGATCGGCGGAGCAGTGGGCGATCGGCTCGGCCGCAAGCGCGTGATCTGGGGCTCCATTCTCGGCGTTCTGCCGTTCACTCTGGCGTTGCCCTATGTCGGCCTTCCGGCGACCGTCGGTCTCAGCGCGGTGATCGGCTTCATGCTCTCGTCGGCCTTTCCGGCGATCCTCGTCTATGCGCAGGAGCTGACGCCCAATCGCATCGGCGCGGTGTCCGGCCTGTTCTTCGGCTTCGCATTCGGCATGAGCGGCGTCGGCGCGGCGGCGCTCGGCGCGCTCGCCGACTGGACGAGCATCGAATTCGTCTATCGCGTCTGCGCCTTCCTGCCGCTGATCGGATTGCTCACCGTCTTCCTTCCGGCGGGCGACGCAAAGGCTCGCTGAAGACCGGCGCGATCGCACGGCGAGCGCGGCGTGGATGAAGCCAATGCTCCCGGCGCTTCGTCACCCGACCGTATCGACCCGGACGCGACGAATTTTTTCGGCGAGATCATCGATATCGACGAAGTCATCGGCTTGACGACGCAATTCCTCGGCGATTATCGGCGGCTGCGTCCTGATCGTCGAAACGACGGATACGCGCACGCCTTTGCGCTGAACCGCCTCGATGAGCGATCGATACGCGCCATTGCCCGATACCAAAGTGACCGCGTCGACACGGTCGGCCATCGCCAATGCGGCGACCGCGAGATCGACGTCGATGCTGCCTCTGGCTCTGCGGCGACCGAAGCGGTCGATCGATTCCGCAATTTGCTTCGTGACGACGATATATCCATTATGGCCGAGCCAATCGGTCAGCCGATGTATCGTCCCGTCGGCCTGCGCATCCGTCACGGCGGCGTAGTAGAAGGCCTGGGTCGACGATGCTTGTCCGCGAAGCAGGCGCAGAAACCGGCCGTAGTCGAGGTCGATGCCGAGACAGCTGACAGCCATATTGAGATTTGCGCCGTCGATGAATATCGCGTTTCGTTCGAAATTTCGCATTTCGATCTCGCATCCGCATCCCGCCTCGCGCGCCGACGCGTCCATCGTCGGCGCGCATATCGGACGGCGTCGTCAAAAAATCTCGAAGATCAAGAGGCCGAGAATCACCATGAAGCCGGCGAGATCGGCGATGACGAGGCCATTGCCCACGATCCAGAGCAAATCCGTGGCCTTTTCGAGGAGCGGCTGGATCGTCATGATCACTGAGAAATTCATAGAGTCTCCTCTCACGGCGCTTCGACGTTACGAAACGGCTCGGGCAGGGGCGGCGACGGCCGGCGCAGACGCGGGACCGGCTATTCGCGTCTGATAGGCGTCTGTCGATACCAGCTCCAGAAAAGCGTCCGCCGCATCGTCCCATGTGACATAGGACGAGTGGAGTCTCGTCGGCGCCTCGCGCGACAGACGCAGAATTTCGGAGGCGAGATCGATCGGATCGAGAAGATCGAAATAACGGACATCCGCGCCCCCGATTTCGTGAAACACCGGAATGTCGGAAGCGATGACCGGAATGCCGCGACGGCCCGCTTCGACGAGAGGCAGGCCGAATCCTTCGATCATGGATGGAAAGATCAGCGCGCAGCAACGCTCGTAGCAATGTCTGAGATCCGCGTCGCTCGCATCGTTCAGCCAGAAGAGACGGCGTCCATATTCTGGATGATTTCTAAGGTCGCGCTGCAGAGCCTCGCTCTGCCAGCCCGCCCGACCGACGATCACATAGCGCGCATCGACCACATTCGAGCGCCAGAGAAGATCGAAGGCGTCGAGCGCGATCGAATAGCCTTTTCGCGGCTCGAGCGTGCCGACGCTCAAATAGAAAGGCGCCTCGCTCGCCGCTACGTCCATCGCCTCGGCCGAGACTGATTTTTCGTCCTGCTCGTCGAAGTCGGCGCCCAAGCGCCACCAGCCGATTCGCAAATCCGCCTTGGTCCGCACGCCCTCGCGCGCGAGATAGGAAACGAGATCATCGGCGACGCTTCGCGAGATGCACAAAAGTCGATCGCTTTCGAGAACGATGGCCTCGAACCATGTTTTGAATTGCTCGGTCATCGGAGCCGCGACGCTGAGCGGTTGCGTCAGCGGGATGAGATCATAGATCAAGGTCACGAGCTGTCCGCCAGCGGCCTTCAACGTTTCGATGATCGGAACATATTCGTCGGTCGCCAGCCAGCTCGCGTCCAAAATCACGAATTTATCGCCCTTTCGGAACTCGATCGGCGATTGCGGTCCGCGATTCTCGAAATAGGGCGTCACCCGTCCATTCTCGATCACCACGGGAAGCGAGCCCTCGCCGCGAAGCGACCGCTTGGCGATCTCGCGAACGACGCGTTGAATTCCCTGCCTTCCACCAAATCGATGCGTGGGCGTCACATCGATGAACAGGCGCGGCGCATCGGCGGCGAGAATTGCGGATGTCGGATCTGCGCCGCGCAGCGGAAGCGGCGGATGTGGCGGGCTCGGAATGCGCTTGCGCGTGCCGTCATGCAGATGCGCCAGTCCAACAAGGCGGGCGACAGTCCAAAGCAATTCCTTGATCTTCAGATAGCAATGCGCGGTGATCGGATCGATGGCGCCGGCGACGCGCTGTCGATGGAGCTCGAGGTGCTCCTTTTGGATTTGGGCGGCCAGATGGAGAGCGATACGAGTCGCATCATCCTGCGGAGGCTCGACTCCGGTCGAGAGAGCGGATGATCGGCAGTCGGTCAGAAAATCGGGCGTTGCATGCATGTTCATGGCTCGAAGAGTCCCGAATGCTTCGGCGGTGACGCTCTGTCGCGCGTTTCGAATGCGATCTCTGCCGATGATCTCGGCGGCAAGTCTTCTGATCTCGCCGGCGAGTCTTCGCGAATGCGCGATCCATGGGTGACATCGACCACGACGCGCGTCGTGGGAAAATATCCCACATACTCTGCGAACAAAAATCCGGCCTGTCAAGAGCCGTGGGATTGTGTCCCACGCACAGGCGGGTTACCTTCGGGCATGGCCGACAGCGACGACAATGGGCTTTCCGACGCCGCGCGTCTCCAGCAGCCGATCGCTCGGCTGCTGCGCCCGCTCGTGCGGCTGCTCATTCGCTACGGGACGACCTTTCCATCGCTCTGCGATCTGTTGCGCGAGCTCTATGTAAACGTCGCGGTTCATGATTTCGCTCTGCCCGACAAGGAGCAGACCGACAGCCGCATCAGCCTGCTCACCGGCATCCACCGCAAGGAGGTTCGCCGCCTGCGGGAGGCCGGCGCGCCGGTGCGGACCGTGCCCGCCAGCGTGTCGCGCACGTCGCAGATCGTCGCGCTATGGCTCGGCGACAAGCGATTCGCGGACAAGAAGGGCGCTCCGGCGCCTCTGCGCCGCGTTGGATCGAAAGGGCGCGGCCCGACCTTCGAATCCCTCGTCGAAGAGGTGACGCGGGACGTGCGTCCGCGCGCCGTTCTCGACGAATGGCTCGACCGCGAGATCGTCTCGATCGACGAGGACGGCCGCGTCGCGCTCGGCGAGGCGGCGATCGCTCCCAACAAGGGCGACGAACGCCAGCTCTATTATTTCGGCCGCAATCTCCACGATCATATCGCGGCCGCCGCCGCCAATATCGTCAGCGAGCCGGCGCCTTTCATGGAGCGCGCGGTTCATTACGAAGGGCTTTCGGAAGACGGCGCCCGGCGGCTCGAGACGCTGTCCCGCGAGCTGGCGATGGAGGGGCTGATCGCCGCCAATCGCGAGGCTCAGACGCTCCAGCGAAGCGACGAAGGAGGAGGCTGGCGCTGGACTTTTGGCGTCTATGTCTACCGCGTGGACGAGCAACCGCCGCAGGCGGCGGCGAGCGGACAAAAGGGCGTCCGCTCGTGAGCCCGTTCCGGCATCCGACCAGACGCCAGCTCGCGGCGCTTCTGGCGTCGCTGCTGTCATCGGCTTGGACGCGCGCCGACGCCGCCGGGGACAAGCCGAGAGACAATGGCATAGGCGGAACCGGCTACCTCTCCGCCATTCCGGATCGCGACAATGGCATAGGCGGAACCGGCGTCGTCGGAACGATACGCGCCTTCGGCAGCATCATCGTCAACGGGCTTCGCGTCTCCTATCCGGCAGACGCCGAAGTCCGCATCGATGGGCGCGAAGCTAGCGTCGGCGATCTGCGCATCGGCCATGTGGCGTCGCTGATCGCCGAGCGCGACGGGACGAAAATCACGACGAAGAAAATTCAGATTCTGCGCGAGGTCGTCGGGCCGATCGAAAAAATCTCGGACCACGGCTTGCGCGTTCTCGGGCAGACGGTCGAGCTCGGCCGTGGCGCGAAGACGAAGAAGACCGACGCCTTTTCGATCGGCCAGCATGTCGCGGTGAGCGGCCTGCGCCTGCCGGATCAGACCATCGTCGCGAGCCTCGTCGAAACCGTCGAGCCCGGCGCCGCGCAGCTCGTCGGCGTCGTCACGCGGTCGTCGGATCGACGACTGGTGATCGGCGCGCAGCCGCTGTCGGGCGTCGCGGAAGCCATGCTCGGCCAGCACATCCTGGTGCGCGGCGCGGTGACAGCCGGCGCGCTGGACGTGACCACGACCTCCGCGGACGCCTGGCTGCCGCGCGGGCCGGACAATTTCCTCGTCGAGACCTATCTCGAACGTCGTGGCGCGACAGTAAAAACCGCGAGCGGCTTGCAGCTGGGCGGCGGCCGCGATCTGGCCTTTCAGGGCGTCGTTCGGGCGGTCGTCGGCATCGATGCGACCTCTGCGGGCGCATGGTCCATCCGTTCGCTCCAGTCGAGCGAGACGCTCGGCAATCGCGGAGCCGCCAAGGAGCAGCGCGAGCGCTCGGAGCTGCCGAGCCCGCGGAGCCGCCCTTCCGGATCGGAGACCTCCCCCGGGGTCGGCGTCGACTTTCCGTCCGGCCTCGGCGTTCCCGACGGACCGCGCGGCTACGGGACTCCCGCTGTCCCGAGCGGCCCGGTCGGGCCCGGCGGACCGAGCGGCTTCGGCGGCGGCGGGCCGAGCCCCGGCGGCCTCGGCCGACCGGCGCGATAAGAGGCTCGACCGACAGGCGGCGCGCTCGACGCCGCCGCGCTCAACAGCGATTCGCCAAAGGAAATGTCACCTCGAATTTCGCGCCGCCGCCGCGCGCCTTCGATACGGCGATGACGCCACCGTGAAGACTGACGAGCTCCCTTACGATCGCCAAGCCCAGACCAGTGCCCGGCGTGAGATCGTTCTTGCGCCAGAAAGGCTCGAAAATCAGCTCGCGTTCCGCCTCCTCGACGCCGGCCCCATGGTCGACGATCGCAATCGACGCATCGGCGCCGACGACCACATTCACGGTTCCGCCCATCGGCTCGGCGCGCAGAGCATTGTCCACGAGATTGGCGATGATCGCTTCGATCGCGCGGCGGCTTCCGGTCACGACCACCGGCTCCGACGGCGCCTCGAAATCGATCTGCCGGCCGCCCTTGATCGCGAGCAGCGTGTGATCCGCGATTTGCGTCTGCGCGGCGTCCACGAGATCGACATTCTGATTCATTTCCTCGGGACGTTCGCCGAGGCGGCTCGCGACGAGCAATTGCTCGACGATGTTGCGGATGCGGCGCACGTCGCGCTTGATGTCGACCTCGAAGCCGGGCTTGCGCGGCGCGTCGATGCGCGCGTTCAGCACGGCGACCGGCGTGCGAAGCTCATGCGCGGCGTTGGCGATGAAGCGGCGCTGCCGCGCGACGCCGGCGTCGACGCGCTCCAGCGCCGCATTGACCGCCGCCACCAGCGGCATGATTTCGGTGGGCACATGCGCCGTCTCCAAACGCTGGTCGAGCGAGTCGAGATCGATGCGCCCGGCCGAAACCACCGCTTGTCCGAGCGGCTTCAGCCCATGCCTGACGACGGTCCATGCGATCGCCGTCGATCCCGCGATCAACGGCAAATAGATGAACGACGCGGTGAAGGAGAAAATCGCCTCTGCAATCAGATAGAGATGATAGAGCAGATCGCCGCTGCCGAAGGCGCAGCCGTAAATGACGAGGATCGCCTCGCCCGCCGGCGTCTCCTGCCGCCTCAAAAAGCCGGTGCGATGCGGCCCCGGATCGGAAGCGATCTGGAATCGCGCCGATTCGATTTCGGCGCGCGCGAAGTCGAGCTCCTTCACCAGCTCCGGCGAGGAGCCGGGCAAAGCCGCGCGGGTCGAAGGATCGAGCGCCGCATATCGGAAGCTCGGCCGCTCGCTCGCATATTCGGCGAATTCGGGCGTCGGCGCGATACGCAAGGAGCCCTCGGAGCCGCGCCAGATCGATGCGGCGAGCAAGGCCCGCGCGCGCGTTTCGGAATAGGGATCGAGCGAGGGCGCGCCATTTCTGAACGATGTGGTCAAATTATAGGTGAGCACGCCGCCGATCGTGGCCGCCAACATGGCGCATTGCACGACGATCAGCGAGATCACCAGGCGCCGTGTGATCGAAGGATGCCCTTTCACGATTGCGCCTCTGTGAGAATATAGCCGATGCCGCGCGCCGGATAGATGCTCGCGCCGGTCTCCGCCTCGCTGAGGCGCTTGCGCAATCGCGACACGAGGACGTCGAGAGAATTGGGAAGAGCGTCGTCGTCCAGACCATAGACCTCGCCCATCAGTATCTTGCGCGACACGACGCGTCCGACGCGACGCACGAGCGCTTCCAGCAGCGCGAGCTCCCGCCCGTGGAGCACCAGCGCGCGATCGCCGACCGCGGCGCTGCGCGAGCCGAGGTCGAATGACAGAGCGCCGACGACGACGGGCGGCGCGATCTCGCAGCCGGGCCGCCGGAGGCTCGCGCGAATGCGGGCGAGCAATTCCTCCATGTCGAACGGCTTGATCAGATAATCATCCGCGCCGCCGTCGAGCCCGGCGATCTTGTCGCTCGCGCCATCGAGCGCGGTGAGGATGATCACCCGAATGCCCGGCCGCCATCGTCTGATCTGCGGAACGATGGAAAGCCCGTCGCCATCCGGCAGTCGCCGGTCGAGCAGCACGAGATCATAGGGAAACTGCCGCACGGATTCGAGCGCATCCTCGAGCGCGCCGATACGATCGACGACGAGGCCCGCCTGACGCATCTGCTCGACGAGCAATTGCGCCAGCTCGGCTTCGTCCTCGACGAGCAATATGGTCATTTCTCTCGGCCTCCGACACGAAACGCCTCACGCCGCCGGCTCTCGCCGGCGCAAACCGCCGCTCATTCGGCCCGCGCATCGGGCCTCCGCCGGCTCAGTCTAGTCCAGGACGCGGGCCGATGACCAGAATGCGAATGACGCCCGAGGGGCCGGAATCGTGAAAGGATCATGCCGAAAGACGCGGGTCTGTCTGGCGGGCGCGGCTTCGCCTGTCACAACAGCTTAGGTCACGCTCTGGCCGACGAGAATTGCGCGCCCGCCCATCAGAACGACACGGCGTCCAGATCGTCGATCGGCCTTTCTCGCGCTCTTCCTGTCGATCGGCGTCATCGACGGCGGCGCGCTCTGGCGGCCGCGCCGCGGACCGAAAGATCGACGTCACAAATCGAGCATAGCGCGGGCCGCCGACGCCATGCTCGTCGTCCGATCGACATGGCGTCGCGCGCGGCGCTTCTTCCACCAGATGACGATTCCTGTGACGGACAGAAGGGCGATCGCCAGTCCCCCGATGAAGACGAGCAAGCGGTAGGGCAAGCCGAAGACATTGGCCATGTGCAATTCGACGAGCCATGTCGTGACCGTGTCGCCGCCCTTGCGGCCGGACGGCGCCTGCGAGCCGTGGAGCGCGCCGGAATAGGCATCGAAAGCGACTGACGTGCCGCCATATTTCTCGCCAACGTCCTGGCTGCTGTGAACGCCATAGACATAGAGCCCGGTTTCGCGATTCAACGAGAAGTCGACCCGGCGATCGATGACGAATGTCTCGCTCGCGGCGCGCTCCGCCATCAGATCGCGCGCAATGCGCTCGGCCTCTTCCCAAGCGAGCGGCTCGCGTCCTTCGGGCGACGGCGGATTGTCGCGCTTCCAGACCGACGGCGCGAAATCGAAGGCGAGATCCATCACGCCGCGATAGACGCCGTTGAGATCGAAGCACACGCCCGACCAGGCGAGGATCAGCAGCAGCGGAAAGAACCAGAGGCCGCTCGCGCGATGCAGATCGAAATTGAGGCGATAGGACGATGCGCCCCGCTTGACGAGCCAGGCCGGCTTCCAGCGCGCGAGAAAGCCGCGTCCGCCGCGAAGGATATTGGGCGGAAGAGTGAGATAGAAGGCGATGAAGCAATCGATCGTCCACACCAGCGCGACGACGCCCAGCAGCCATACGCCCCAGGGGCCGAGCGCCAGCGACCAGTGCAGCCGATCGATGAAGGGCAGCAGATCGCCGAGACTTTCCGGCAAGCCCTTCTGCTTGACGCGTCCCAGCTCGTCGCCGGTGACGGGATCGAGAAAGAGCGAGACGTCGACCTCCGCCACGCCGGGCTTCGGCTCGAAGGAGACGATCGCCGTTCCCGGCGCCGCGAAGAAGATGCGCGTCGCGCGCGCCTGCGGAGTCAGCGCGTCGGCGCGGCGCAGCAGCGCGGCGGCGGAGAGCTCCGCGCCGGCGCGCGGGCCGGGATAGAGATTCGGCGTCAGCCAGTGATTCAATTCCGGCAGGAAGACCAGAATGCTGCCGGTGATCCCGACGAGAACGAGAAAGGCCGCCATGGCGAGACCCGCCCAGCGATGCAGAAAAACAAAGATCGAACGCGTCATGGCCGCCGCTCCAGACCGTCAACGATGAAAGGCGCGCGCATGATGCGCGCGCCCTGATTTCAGCATGAGAGCGAGCCGCTCACCATTGGAAATTCACCGAGCCCATGAAGGTGCGCGGCTGGCCGTAATAGGCGAAGCGGCCGTTGTCGCTATATTCGAAATAGCGGCGGTCGGTGAGGTTCTTGATGTTGAATTGGAGCTTCACCGCGTGGCCGGCGATCATGGTTCGATAGGCGCCCATGCCGTCCAATCGGACATAGCCCGGCATCTTCCATGTGTTGGCGTTGGAGCCGTAGCGCTCGTCCGACACATAGAGGCCGCCGCCGAACTCGAAGCCTTCCGATTGGTTCGGCGCGGTATCCCATTTCGCCCATAGATTGCCGACATTCGGGGCGGCGCCATTGTAGCGCTTGCCGACGTTTCCATTGTTGTTGTCGTTGGTCAGCTTGACGGAGTCGAAAGTGTAGCTGGCGATCACGCTCAGATTTTCAGTTGCCTGACCGGCGATATCGAGCTCGACTCCTCGGCTGGCGACCTCACCGATCGCGATGCTGCGGCCGGGGACGTACGGATCGGCTTGCAGGAGGTTCTTCTTGCGCAGATCGAACAGCGCGAGGCTGGTCGTCACCCTGCCGTCGAGCCATAATTTCTTGACGCCCACTTCCCATTGAAGACCCTCCTGTGGCGGAAAGGCCGAGCCGTCGTTCGAGACGCCATTGTTCGGCCCGAAGGAGCGGACATAGCTGCCATAGACCGACAGATCATCCGTGACCTTGAACAAGACCGCGGCGCGCGGCGACAGCTTCGGCTTGTCCTGATAGTTGTTCCCCGGAAATCCCGTGCAGAAGGGCCAGCAGCTCGCGAAGCCGTCGCCATAGGTCTTGGGGTAGCCGCCTTGCGCCTTGTCCCATCGTCCGCCGAGCAGCAGGTGAATGCGATCGTCGAAGAAGGACATCTGGTCCTGAGCGTAGACGCCGAAATCTCGGTCCGTCGTGCGCCAGAGCACGTTGGAGCCGGTGATGTAGCTGTCATAGGCGAGTTTCGAGTCGAAAACGCCATAGACCGGAGCATAGATATTGAGCGGATAGCCATAGCTGTCCGAGCCGTTGGAGCTGCGCTGGGTCGAGAACCAGTCGATTCCGACCAGAGGCCGATGCGTGATCGGTCCGGTCTCGAACTCTCCAGACAGATCGAGATTGGTCGACAATGTCTGATTGGTGTTGCGTTCGCCGTAGAAAGCGCGAGAGATGGTCGTGCCGTCGAAGCCGCCGTAGGTCTCGAAGCCATAGGCGCTGTCATTGTTTCCCGAATAATGGAGTCGATTGGTGATCTGCCATTTTTCATCGAATTTGTAGGTCCAGTCGTAGGCGAAGAGCGTCCGACGGGCGACAAAGGGATGGTTATTCCACAGGCCTGGATCGCCGATCGAGAAGTTTCGCCCCAAATTCAGTGGTCGGTCATTGTAGCCCGGGATGACGAGCGGCTTTCCATTCGCGCCGGAGCGCAGATCGACGGGAATGGTTCCGATGCCGGACGGCCCCGTCTGTCGCTTCTCATAATGCTCGACCTGGACGTTGAATTCGAAATTCTGCGCCGGCTTGAAGGTGAGGAAGAGAGCGACCGCGCCATTGTCGCGATGCTCATAGTCTACGAAAGAGTCGGCGTGATCGTAGACGCCCATCAGGCGATAGAGGACCGTCTTCGCCTGATCCACGGGACCTGTGACGTCGACGCTCGTGCGCGACAGCCCCCAGCTGCCGAACTGCTCGTTCGCCTCGGCGCGGAACTGCTCCTGCGGACGCTTGGTGACGATGTTGACGAAGCCGCCCGGCTCGATGCGGCCATAGAGCACGGAGCTCGGCCCCTTCACGATCTCGACGCGATCGGTGAAGGCCACCTCCTCGCCGCCGAGCACGCCTTCGAGCTTCAGCCCATTGCGATAGGTCTCGCCATAGCCGGTCTTGAAGCCGCGAATGAGATAGGAATCGAAATAGCGTCCCGTCGCCTGCACGCCGGAGACGTTCTTGACCAGCTCCATCGTGTTCAGACTTTGCTGATCGGCGATCACCTCGTGTGGGATGATCTGAACCGCCGCGGGCGTGTCGATGAAGGGCGTCTGCGTCTTCGTGGCGCCGAAGCTCGTCGAGCGCGCATAGCCGGTCTCCTTGTCGGCCGCGCCCGGCGCTCGGGCGTCCGTGCGCCGCCCCGGTCCAGCGTTCCCGATATCGATGGTCGGCAACGCCTCCTGCGCATAGGCGGCGCAAGAGAGCAGAGCGATGCCGAGCGCGCAGGCGGAGACGCCGCGCGAAAGCGTGGTGCGAGTCATGTTGTTATTGCTCCTGGCGCGGCTCCTCGAGCCCGCGCGAACCGAAGGGAAATGCGGCGTCGAGCGCCGTTCTGTCGGTCGGTCAGGAGATGGCTGGCGGCGCGCGCGACGACCAGGAGCTGGCCCAGCCGCTCTCGCGAGCGGCCGGACCGATCACCAGCGCGAACGTCGCGCCCGATAGGAGAGACGGCGGAAAGAGATGGCTGGCCTCCGCATATGGATCGCGGGACGGCGGCGCGGCCCAGTCGCGGCCGCCGCAGCACAGCATGCAGGCGGTCCCGTGATCGACATGCGAATGGCCGTTCTTTCCGGCCGCGCAAAAGCGCTCGAACGCCGTCGCGGCGCCGGAGGCGATCGTCTCTCCGAATGCGCGTTTGGCGGCGACAGCCCCGCCGATGACGGAGAACGCCTGCGCCAGCAGGAAAAACGCCAGAGCGCCGACGAGGACCGCACGCAACGGCGCGCGCCGGCCTTCGATCGTCTTTCGCTCCTTCGCGCGCTTGGCCATCCGCCCCTTCTCTCGCATCGATCGTGGCGAAAGCTAGAGAGACGACCTATCACCAGTCTGTCAAAATCGGCGCGTCGCAAATCTTTGCCGCGACTGTGGCTTTACGGCAACAATCCGGCCGTGCTACCAAAATCGCGCGGGGGCGGTCGGAATAGCTGGAGCGGCGTCCAGTGAAAATCCTGTTGGTGGAAGACGAGCCGGACATGTCCCGGCTGCTGTCCTCCTTGTTGAAGGACGCGGGCTTCGTGATCGACCATGCGACGTCGATCCGCGAGGCGGAAGAGGCGACGCGACAGATCGCCTATGATCTCAATCTGCTCGATCGGCGCCTGCCGGACGGCGACGGCGCGGAATTGATTCCGCGCATTCGCGCGCTTCGTCCCGGCGCGCGCGTGATGATGCTGACCGCGCTCGATTCTCTCACCAGCAAGGTCGCGGGCCTCGAGGCCGGCGCCGATGATTATCTGACCAAGCCCTTCCAGGGCGAGGAGCTCGTCGCACGAGTGCGCGCCTGCCTGCGGCGTCCCGGCAGCGCCTCGCTGCCGCTGATCCGCATCGGCGCGCTCTCCTTCGATCCGGAGACGCGCAGCCTCGCCATCGGCGACAAGCCATTTTCTTTGCGCCGCCGCGAGCTCAATCTGCTCGAGGCGCTGATCCGCCGCTCCAATCGCGTCGTGACGCGCGACGCGCTGCTCAATGAGGTGTTCAGCGCGGAGGACGAGGTGCAGGCCAATGCGATCGACACGCTGGTGTCGCGTCTGCGCCAGCGTCTCACATCGTCGAACGCCGATGTCACGATCCTGACCGCGCGCGGCATCGGCTACATGCTGACGGAGGCGGCCGCGCGATGAGGCGATGGTCGCTGTCGAACCGGCTGCTGCGAACGCTCGTCATCACGCAGACGCTCGCCTTCGGGATCGGCTGGTTCGTCTCCATCTTCCTCGATCATTACGGCGTGTCCGGATTCAACTTCGACACGCTCAAATTCTACGCGGTCATGCGCACGCGCGCGCTGGTGATCGCCTCGCTGACGCGAGACCCGGGCGGCTTCGTGCGCATCGAGAAGTCTGCGGCGCTGGAAAAAGAAATCGAGCGCAATCCCGGCCTGCGCTTCGCTGTGTTCGATCCAGAGCGGGAATTGGTCGCGTCCGGCTCGTCGCCGGAGCTCGCTCGCAGCTTCTCCGCTCTGCTGGCTTATAAGCCGAACTGGATCGAGTTCACGCTTCCCGGCCGAGACAAGGCCGAGGGCAATGCGGTGATGCAGTCCGACGAAACGCCGATCGGCCGACTTAATATCGTCGTCTATGGATTCAAGGGCCACTGGACCGATCTCGTGGTCGGATTCCTGAAGCAATCCTGGGGTCATATCTATTATCTCGTCACGCCGCTCATACTGTCGGTTCCGGTCCTGTGGCTCGCGATCAGGCGCGAGCTGCGACCGATACGCGATTTCACCGAATGCCTGACCGGCATCCATCTCGACTCGCTGCATCAGCGCCTGCCCGACGGCAATTATCCCGAAGAACTGGCGCCGCTCGTGCGCACCACAAACGAGACGCTCGCGCGCCTCGACGACGGCGCCATGACCTTGCGCCGCTTCACCGCCAACGCCGCGCATGAGCTGCGCACGCCCGTCGCTATATTGAGCGCGCGGCTCGATGCGCCGGAAGAGGCGACGATCAAGACCGATCTGAAGCGCGACGCGCGGCGCATCCGCAACATAGTGGAGCAATTGCTCGCCGTATCGCGCATCGGCGCGCGCGCCGATGCGGCGTTCGAGGAATTCGATCTCGTCGAGACCGTGCAGACGATCGTCTCCGACTCGCTGCTGCTCGCCTATCGCAGCAATCGTCAGATCGACTTCGTCGCGCCTTCCGCGCCCATGCCGATCCGCGGCGATCGTCTGGCGGTCGAATCGGTCGTCTCCAATGTGATCGACAATGCGCTACGCGCCGAGCCGGCCGGCGGCATGATCCTCGTATCGGTCGAGGACGGTCCCTCGGTCAGCGTCGCGGATCACGGCGAGGGCGTCGCCACGCACGACCGCGACGCGATCTTCGAGCCGTTCTGGCGAAAAACCACCGCGATCGCCGGAACAGGGCTCGGCCTCGCCATCGCCAAGGAGCTGATGACGGCGCATCGCGGCCGCATCTGGATCGAGGACACGCCGGGCGGCGGCGCGACATTCCGCCTGGGGTTTCCCGGCGCCTGACAGAATCGCGGCCCGCTCTCGGATCGTGGCTTCGGCGAGGAAACGCTCGGCGGCTATCGGCGAGACATGTGCAGAACGGCGGCGGCCTCTGCCCCGCCAGCCCGGCAAAGGCGCCGGAACATTCCGATTATTCAGGATGTTGCGATTTTTCAGCAAGTCGAATGGTACCGCCACCCCGACTTGAACGGGGGACCCCCAGATCCACAATCAAAGGAAAGGGGCTGTCAGTCGCCGACAAGCCCCGACAAAAAACAGCGTGTAAGCCCAGCAAACTCCTTGCATTTCTCCGAACAACCCCGACATTATTTGACAGGCCGCGCAACCTCGGACAGGCGTGAGCGCTTACTTTTTCGCGCATACCTTTGGAGACCCGCAGACATGGCCAAGCCAGTCGGATTGACGGTCCTAAAACTCAAGGCGTTGGAAGCGCGCGCCAAGCCTTATGAGGTGCACGACCCCGCGATGATCGGCGGCTACGTCGTGGCATGGCCGACGCGGGCGTTGTCGTATGTGCTCCGCTTCCGCTTCCAAGGCGCGTCGAAGAAAGTCACGCTTGGCCGCTTCGACCCGGACGCCAACGGGCTCGCCGAAATTCGCGCCAAGGCGCGCGAGGCGCAGAACCAACTGACGGCGGCGCGCAAGCCATTGGCGGACGCCTTGGACCCCGCCGCCGCCAAAAAGGCCGCTAGGCTCGCCGCTGTGCAAGCCGTTCGAAACGAGCACGCCGCTGCCAAGGCGGCCAAGGAGGTGCAGCCCGACGCCTTCGGCAGGGTCGTCGAGACCTATCTCGCCACGCATGGACGCAACTTGCGGGCGTCCACCAAGAAAGAAATCGCGCGATTGTTCGCGAAAGAACTAGGCGCATGGAAGGAGTGTCGTCTT